>JACRPU010000054.1 GCA_016223025.1 Nitrosomonadales bacterium
GTTATGGCGGAGCCAGCCGCTTGCGGGAGCGGGTGTGAGGCGGTCATTCCCGCCCCGGAGGCTTCGCCACGCCGTGTCATGACCGCCACCCCCGTTCCCCCTCTGGGTGTGACAACTAGCCACTCGACTAGGCTGCAAGAAGCCGCAGCCAAGTCGCTGGTTATCCCGGAAGGAGAGGGGTACGGTAAGCCCTCGCTGCGCGAGTTTCACGTTAAATAGCGGCGGCGCGCTGTACGAGAGGGCAGCCCGCAGAGATGGCGGCCGCTACAATACTCCCCGCTCGGCAAACGACAGGCACCCCGCCCCCGCCACGATGAAGTGGTCGAGCACGCGCACGTCCACCAGCGCCAGCGCCTGCTTCAGCGCATCGGTGAGCAGGCGGTCGGACTGGCTCGGCTCGGCCACGCCGGAGGGGTGGTTGTGCGCGAAAATCACCGCCGCCGCATTGTGGTGCAGCGCGCGTTTCACCACCTCGCGCGGATACACGCTGGTCTGTGTGAGGGTGCCCTGGAACAATTCTTCGCCGGCAATCACGCGGTGCTGCGCATCGAGAAAAATCACCACGAACACCTCCTGTTTGCGCCCGCGCAGCAACAGTTGCAGGTAGCTTCGCACCGCGCCTGGAGAATTCAGCGCGTCGCCGGATTGCATCTCCTCCTTCAGCGCGCGCCGAGCCATTTCCAGCACCGCCTGCAACTGCACGTACTTGGCCTGCCCCATGCCGTGAATGGCGCAGAATTCCTTCTTGTCGGCAGCGCATAACCGGGTGAGAGTGCCGAAGCGCACGAGCATTTCACGCGCCAGATCCACGGCGCTTTTGCCCTTCACGCCGGTGCGCAGAAAAATGGCGAGCAGCTCGGCATCGGAAAGCGAGGAGGCGCCGCGTTCGATCAGTTTCTCGCGGGGTCTTTCTCCGGCAGGCCAATCAGCGATAGACATGAATCCTCCCGGCAAGCCGGCGGCGGCGTAAGCCTGCTGCCAGCCTTCGCCGCAACAGGCCGCCGCGCGTCATGCCGCCCGCAATCGCCATTGCCGTCACTTTCTTGTTAAGATGCGCGGCATTATGGAACAACCCCGATCAAAACGCATCCTGCTCGGCATTACCGGCGGCATCGCGGCCTACAAGACGGCGGAACTGGCGCGCCTGCTGGCCAAACAAGGCATCGAGGTGCAGGCGGCGATGACCGGGGCGGCGGTGCAGTTCATCGCGCCGCTGACGATGCAGGCGCTCACGGGGCGCCCGGTGCTGGTCAACCAGCGGGACGCTGTTGATCAACCGGACACTGGTGGCAACGGCATGGCGCATATCGGTGCCAGCCGCGCCGCCGATGCCATCGTGATCGCTCCTGCGACGGCGAATTTCATCGCCAAGCTGGCGCACGGCCTGGCGGACGACCTGCTTTCCGCGCTGTGCCTGGCGCGCGATTGCCCGCTGCTGGTGGCCCCGGCAATGAACAGGCAGATGTGGGAAAACCCCGCCACACAACGCAACATCGCGCAATTGAACGCGGATGGCGCAATCGTTCTAGGGCCATGCAGCGGCGCGCAGGCGTGCGGCGAAGAAGGCATGGGGCGGATGCTGGAAGCGGAAGAATTGGCGCGGAACATTGTAAAATTTTTAGCGTCTTCCCCCCCCGCAACTCCCCTCCCCCACCCGCGGGAAAGGGAACTGGAAGGCGTAAGAATTCTCGTGACCGCCGGACCGACCTACGAGGCGATAGACGCGGTGCGCGGCATCACCAACCGCAGCTCCGGCAAGATGGGCTATGCCGTGGCGCAGGCCGCGCTGGAGCTCGGCGCGGAGGTGACGCTGGTCTCCGGCCAGACGGCATTGAGCAAGCCGCAAGGCGCGCGGGTGGCAGATGTCACCAGCGCTGCGGAAATGTTCGGGGCGGTAAAGCAATATCTGGCGGATACCGATATTTTTATCGGTGTGGCGGCGGTGGCGGATTACCGCGTGGCGCAACCCAGCGAACAGAAGATCAAGAAAGGCGGCGGCAATCTGACGCTGGAGCTGCTGCCCAACCCGGACATCCTCGCTTATGTGGCGGGGCTGCCGCAGCCGCCCTTCTGCGTGGGTTTCGCGGCGGAGAGCGAAAACCTGCGCGAGCAGGCTGCCGCCAAACGCAAGGCAAAAAAAATCCCGCTGCTCGCCGCCAACCTGGCGCAACAGGCCATCGGCGCGGATGAAGGCGAACTGATCCTGTTTGACGACACCGGCGAACACCTGCTGCCGCGCGCGGATAAACATGCGCTGGCGCGCGCTCTGCTGCGGCACATTGTCAAACTTTACCGGCAAGGGAAACCGCGATGAAGAAAACCGTTGACGTAAAAATTCTCGATCCGCGCCTGCATGACAATCCGCCCGCTTACGCCACGCCGGGGTCGGCGGGGATAGACCTGCGCGCCTGCATTGACGGCAGCATGGTGATTCAGCCCGGCCAGTGCGAGCTCGTCCCGAGCGGCATCGCCATCCACCTGGCCGACCCGCATTGCGCGGCGATAATCCTGCCGCGCTCCGGCCTGGGCCACAAGCACGGCATCGTGCTGGGCAACCTGGTGGGGCTGATTGATTCCGATTATCAGGGACAGATTTTCGTTTCCATCTGGAACCGCGGCCACCACCCGTTCACGCTGATGCCGCTGGAACGCATGGCGCAACTGGTGATCGTGCCGGTGCTGCACATGCAGCTCAACATCGTCGAGAATTTTCCGCTGAGCCAGCGCGGCAGCGGCGGTTTCGGCAGCACCGGGAAACACTGACCCGGAATCGGGCGGCTGTCCCTTCTCACCGCTCCAGCGCCAGATCCATCTCGGTGTAGTCCCCCTTGCGCACCGACACCTTCTCGGCCACCATCCGGTAGCCCTCCAGCTTGACGCTGACGGTATGCACGCCCGGCTCTATTTCCAGGCGCAGCGGCGACAGTCCGTAATACACGTTATTCAGATAGACCTTGGCGCGCCCGGGAGCGGTACTGACCAGCAATATGCCGTTCGCCGCATTGGCGGGCGCCGGGTCAACGGCCCGCACCGCAGGCAGCGGCGCGGGCTGCGCGACAGGCGCCGGGGCAGGCTGCGCGGCGACTGCGGGCGCGACCAGCACGGTCACGCCGGGAATGGGTTTGGTGCCGGGAGTCAGGTTGAACAGGTCGGGGCGCGCCGCCATCAGGCTGGCGCTGATCGCTTCGGTAGTTTTGGCGGTGACGATGCCGAGCTCCTTGCGCAGATAGGCGGCAATGTCATTCTTGTTGTTGCCCGAAACGCCCGCAAAACGGTCATTCTTTTCCACCGCCACGCCGGACCACACCACCTTGCCCGTACCGGTTTCTTTCAGCGATGTTTCGATCACGATCGAGATTTCGTCGCGATCCTTGACGTTCAGGGCCAGTTCCTTCACCACGCCGCTCAACTCGAACAGTGCATTGCCGTTTTGCGCATCGCTTACCTGATAACCCGCGTCATCCAGACGTGCTTTCATCGCGCCGGTCACTGCCGCCGCCACGTCCTGGCTGAGAACGATGTCCTTTCCGCTCATGCCGGACACCCGGTCGGCGCCGGTTCCTATCACGTGCGTACTGCCGGTCTTGCGCGCATCCGCATACCGGCTGACGCGGATGCTGGCGGCATATTTCAGCAGCGGCGCATTGGGGTTGGCTTTCTTGCTTTCGCCTTCGGCAATATTGATGGAGCCGTCGCCTCCGCCGCCGAACCACCCCGAAGAAGGCGTTTTGGGCATGGAGCAGCCCGCGGCGAACAGTACCATCAGCCCCAGTAAACCCCGCAGCATCAGTCGCTTCATCATGGCCGCCAATAAATTGCGAAGGCGGCAGTATAGCAAAGAGGGGGTGGGCTTCCAAAGCCGCTACGGCGGCGCGGCGAATTGATTTTTAGCCGCTCGCCCTGTATAGTGCCGCGCTCTCGGGGTGTAGCGTAGCCTGGTAGCGCGCCTGCTTTGGGAGCAGGATGTCGGGAGTTCGAATCTCTCCACCCCGACCAAGTTAGCCGAAGGAATTGTGCCCGTAGCTCAACCGGATAGAGCACCAGCCTTCTAAGCTGGGGGTTACAGGTTCGATTCCTGTCGGGCACGCCAGAAGCGTGGCTTGACGGTTCCATGGTGGCTGTAGCTCAGTTGGTAGAGCCCCGGATTGTGATTCCGGTTGTCGACGGTTCGAGCCCGTTCAGCCACCCCACAAATTCAGACAGTAATTGGCAGGCCGCTGCCTTGTTTGCGCATCGGCAGCCGGGCTGTGTTTTCCTGCAACACGTAAGCTCTTGCCGGCCCGCAGCGGTTTTGGATAATCACATCTCCGTTCGCGGTGAACCCGTCGCTCATGGCTGCCCTGGCTTGCTACCACCGGAGATCGAATTGAACTTGACGGAAATTGAAGCGCTGCGCGTTTATGCGCGGACGTTGAACACGCTGGATGCATCGCACATCGAGCCGCTGCTGGACGAGAATTTCCGCTACTCGTCGCAATGGATGATCGGAGAAATCCCTTCGAAGCAGGAATACCTCGATTACTTGAAACCCATGCTGGATTCGATCAGGCAATCGGGCAGCCGGGTTTATGCCGAAATCGCGTACGCCAACGCATGGGGCCACGATGAATGCGTCGTAACAGCGGAGGGCGATAAAGAAAACCTGGTTGCCACCGTATTTGCCCATGTGAAGGACGGAAAAATCCGGCGGATTGACATGTGCGGCGACCCGCCCCCCTCCGCAACCATGCGAACCGGCGAGTACCCGTCCTGAGCGCGTGCGGCACGGCGCAAACGAAGGTTGATAGCCGCAAGATTTTTGCAGTAACATCACGCCCGCGCCACCGGGACGTATGGAAAACCATGACGGTGCCGGACAGGCGCAACCATTTAACCCGGATAATCCGTTAGGTCGCCAGAGCTCGTGCGGGCTCGAAGAGCCGCCTGCTGGATTATCCGGGTTTAATCAAAACGGGAGACCACCATGCCTTTGACAATAGGAATACCGCGCGAAACAGCCGCCGGGGAAAAGCGCGTCGCCACCGTGCCGGAGGTCGTCGAAAAACTCATCAAGCTTGGCTTCATGGTCGCCGTGGAATCCGGCGCCGGAGATGCGGCGAATTGCAGCGATGACGTTTACCGCATTGCGGGCGCAGAGATTATCGGCGGAGCGGCCCAGTTGTGGGCCAAATCCGACATCGTGTTCAAGGTGTGCGTTCCGACCAGTGCCGAGGTTGACTTGATGCGCGAAGGCGGCACCTTGATCGGCTTCATCTGGCCGGCGCAACACCCGGAATTGATGCGGCAGTTGGCGGCGAAGAAAGCCACCGTGCTGGCTATTGATTCGCTGCCGCGTCAGCTCTCCCGCGCCCAGAAGATGGACGCTCTGACCTCGCAGGCCGGCGTCGCCGGCTACCGCGCCGTCATCGAGGCCGCCAACGCCTTCGGCCGTTTCTTCAACGGCCAGATCACCGCCGCGGGCAAGGTTCCGCCGGCCAAGGTCTTCATCGCCGGCGCCGGTGTGGCCGGCCTCGCCGCGATCGGCACTGCGGTCGGCCTGGGCGCCATCGTGCGCGCCAACGACACCCGCGCCGAAGTGGCCGATCAGGTCAAGTCGCTGGGCGGCGAATTCGTGAAAGTCGAGTATGAGGAAGAAGGCTCTGGCGGCGGCGGTTACGCCAAGGTGATGAGCGAGGGCTTCCAGCAGGCACAGCGCGAGATGTACGCCAAGCAAGCCAGGGAAGTGGACATCATCATCACGACCGCGCTGATTCCCGGCAAGCCTGCGCCAAGACTGATCACCGCCGAGATGGTGCAGAGCATGAAGCCCGGCAGCGTCATCGTTGACATGGCGGCCGAGCGGGGCGGCAACTGCGAGCTGACCGAGCCGGGTCAGGCGGTAGTGAAGCATGGCGTGACCATCGTCGGCTACACCGACCTGAACTCGCGCCTGGCCAAGCAATCTTCCACTCTGTATGGAACCAATCTGTTCCGCCTGACCGAGGAACTGTGCAAGACCAAGGACGGCATCATCAACGTCAACATGGAAGACGACGCCATCCGCGGCCTGACGGTCATCAAGGAAGGCAATATCACCTGGCCGCCGCCCGCACCGAAACTTCCCGCAGCGCCGGCCAAGCCGGCTGCCGCAAAAGCGGCTGCGCCCGCCGCCAAGGGCCACGGCCATGGCGGCGGCAGCGAACCGATGGCCGGAGGCACGCTGGCGATCATGTTCGGCGCTGCCGCCGTCCTGTTCCTGCTCATCGGCGCCTATGCGCCCCCGGCGTTCCTCGGGCACTTCACGGTATTCGTGCTGGCCTGCTTCGTCGGCTACATGGTGGTGTGGAACGTCACCCCGGCCCTGCATACGCCGCTGATGAGCGTCACCAACGCCATTTCCAGCATCATCGCCATCGGCGCGCTGGTGCAGGTTGCGCCGCCGGTTGATGTGGCCGAAGGCAGGGGTCTCATCCTCGGCCTTTCAGTCGCTGCGCTGGCGCTCACCGCAGTCAATATGCTCGGCGGTTTCGCGGTCACCCAGCGCATGCTGGCGATGTTCCGCAAATAAACTTGTAGCGAGTAGCCGATCTGGCTTTGCTGCCGGCTACCGGCCAAGAACTTAATGTTAAAGTCAAGGTAAATAATTATGTCTGCAAGCCTGGCAACCGTCTCATATATCGGCGCGACGATACTTTTCATCCTGAGCCTCGGCGGTCTCTCCCATCCGGAGACCTCGCGGCGCGGCAATCTCTACGGCATGATCGGCATGGCTCTCGCCGTGCTGGCGACCATCTTCGGGCCGCGCGTCACGATGGCCGGCGTTCCGTGGATCATCGGCTCCATGCTGGTCGGCGGCAGCATCGGCATCTACGCCGCCCGCGTGGTGAAGATGACGCAAATGCCCGAACTGGTCGCGCTGATGCACAGCCTGGTGGGCTTGGCCGCCTGTCTGGTCGGATTTGCCAACTACATTGATCCTGCGGCGGCGGCCAACCTGAACCATGCGGAAAAAGCCATCCACGAGATGGAAATCTATATTGGCATCCTGATCGGCGCGGTGACTTTTTCCGGCTCAATCATCGCCTTCGGCAAGCTGTCCGGCAAAATCGGCGGCAAGCCCCTGCTCCTGCCCGCACGCCACTGGATGAACCTCATGGGCCTGCTGATCGTCATTTTTTTCGGCTGGAAATTTCTGCAATCCGAAACGGTGAGCGCAGGCATGGTGCCGCTGATCGTGATGACCGTGATCGCGCTGTTGTTCGGCATCCATATGGTGATGGCCATCGGCGGCGCCGACATGCCGGTGGTGGTGTCCATGCTGAACAGCTACTCCGGCTGGGCGGCGGCGGCAACCGGCTTCATGCTGAACAACGACCTGCTGATCGTCACCGGCGCGCTGGTGGGTTCCTCCGGCGCCATTCTCTCCTACATCATGTGCCGCGCGATGAACCGCAACTTCATCAGCGTGATCGCGGGAGGCTTCGGCACCGGTGGCGGCACCCCTGCCGCTGCGCCGAGCGGCGATGCGCAACCGGCAGGCGAAGTGGTGCCGGTCAGCGCGGCAGAGACCGCCGAACTGCTGCGCGAAGCCAAAAACGTGATCATCGTGCCGGGATACGGCATGGCGGTGGCGCAGGCCCAGCACACGGTCTATGAGATCACCAGGCTGCTGCGCGAAAAAGGCGTCAACGTGCGCTTCGGCATCCACCCGGTCGCCGGTCGCATGCCCGGCCACATGAACGTGCTGCTGGCCGAGGCCAAGGTGCCCTACGACATCGTGATGGAAATGGATGAACTCAACGAAGACTTTCCCGATACAGATGTCGCCATGGTCATCGGCGCCAACGACATCGTGAACCCGGCCGCGCAGGACGACCCGGGCAGCCCGATCGCCGGGATGCCGGTGCTGGAAGTCTGGAAGGCCAGGACATCCATCGTCATGAAACGCAGCATGGCCTCCGGCTATGCGGGCGTGGACAACCCGCTCTTCTACAAGGAAAACAACCGAATGCTGTTCGGCGATGCGAAGAAGATGCTGGATGAAGTGTTTGTCGCGCTGAAAACGTAGCGAAGCGTCCGAAGCTAAAGCATAACTAAGCAGAATTCTGTTGCAGGATGGCGCCCGCGCAAGCGGGCGTTATTCCATCGCACATTAAGTACCTCTATAAATTCAAAATCCTAAACCGGACGAGCCGGAACCAAAAATGGGAAGCCGTCTTCTTGTACTGCGCGAGTTTCACGTTACAGGAGCAATGTTATGCCGCACACGAGCCTGAACCCGGCCACAAATAAGTTGCTACAGACTCACCCCAGTTGGGATGCTCGCCACTTGGAGCAGGCTCTGGAAAAAACCCACAAAGCGCAGCAGGCCTGGGCGCAAACATCATTCACCCAGCGCGCGAAAGTGCTGCACAACGTAGCGGTAAATCTGCGCGCGCGGCGCGACCAGTATGCCGCCACCATCACGCTGGAAATGGGCAAACTGCTGCGCGAGGCCCGCGCCGAGATCGAGAAATGCGCCGGGGTATGCGAATATTATGCGCAACATGCCGAAGAATTCATGCGCGCCGAGCCGATGGAATCGGATGCCGGAAAAAGCTATGTCGCGTATTACCCTCTTGGCGTGCTTCTCGCCGTCATGCCGTGGAACTTTCCGTTCTGGCAGGTGTTCCGTGCCGCCGCGCCGGCCTTGATGGCGGGCAACGCAGTGGCGCTGAAACATGCACCGAACGTGCCGCAATGCGCGCTGGCTGTGGAAGCTATTTTTCACGAGTGCGGCCTGATGGACGGCGTGTTCGCCAATCTGATGATCGAGGTCGAGCAAGTACCCGATGCCATCGCCTGCCCGCATGTGCATGCGGTCACGTTCACCGGCTCGGAAACCGCCGGGAGAAAAGTGGCGGCGTGCGCCGGCCAGCACCTGAAAAAATGCGTGCTGGAACTGGGCGGCTCCGACCCTTTTATTGTTTTGCACGATGCCGATCTGGAATTGGCCGTCACCATGGCGGTAGCCTCGCGCTTCACGAATTGCGGCCAGTCGTGCATCGCCGCCAAACGCTTCATCGCCGCGCCACAGATCGCGGACGAATTCCTGCATCAACTGAAAACAAAAGTGGAAGCGCTCGTTCTCGGCGATCCGATGGACGACACCACGCAGGTCGGCCCGATGGCGCGCGCCGACCTGCGCGATGCGCTGCATGGCCAAATCTCCGATTCCATCGCGCGGGGTGCGGTGGCGGTGACCGGATGCGAGCCGGTCGAACGCGAAGGATTTTTTTATCAGCCTTCGATCCTTGATCGCGTCAACCCACAAACCCGCGCCTGGCACGAAGAGCTGTTCGGCCCGGCGGCGATCATCATTCGCGCCGCAGGCGAAGCGGACGCCCTGCGCATCGCCAACGAAACCCGCTTCGGCCTCGGCTCGTCAATCTGGAGCAAGGATGCGGCGCGCGCCGAACAACTGGCGGCGCAGATCCAGGCCGGCTGCACCTTCATCAACGGCATGGTCAAGTCCGATCCGCGCCTGCCGTTCGGCGGCGTGAAGGCTTCGGGTTACGGGCGCGAGTTGTCGTATCTGGGAATGCACGAATTCGTGAACGCTAAGACGGTGTGGATCCGGTAGGTGCGCCATCGCCAGTGCCGCACTGGAACGCGAGGCGCGGATTCTTGTGAGAGCTGTGCGGGCGCGGCGCATGGCGGTGTCACCGCCATTCCGCAATCACAAATCGCGGCCAAATTGTGACGGGTGTGATTCAAACTGGGGTGGAGTAATCTACCCACCTTCCCACTGTTTTGATGAGAGGAGAATTTCATGGGGATGAGTGGCGAAGCCTTGCTGAATCGCCTGAACGGGCACTCTGGGTTACGGAGCCGGGTTGAATCGATGTTGCTGGTTGTCGATGACGAGATGGGAAACCTGCAAGAGGCGGATGCGGCGGAGTTGCGGTTTAGCTGTTCCCCTTGCATTGAGCCAGATTCACCGTGAAAAACCAGCTTGCTCCGTGAACATGGGCACGGCGGTATTCGGTCATGATGGTTTTGCGTAGGTGTGGGTTACGCGATTGATGCGGTTAGTGCCTCACCGCACCTACGAGGCTGCCATGCGGTGACTACAAACGACAGGAACTTCAGTTTAGAGGTGCCCTGCAGAGAGAAAGAATATCAATCACGATAGTTTGGCCCAGTGAAAACAACAGGCGCACTTTCGTGCGCCCTGTTGTTACTCCTTGGCCACTTCCACCGTCGTCTGCACCTGTTGGCGCAAGCGGATGTGCAGTTCGCGCAACTGTTTTTCGTCCACCGGACTGGGGGCGTGGGTCAGCAGGCATTGCGCGCGCTGGGTCTTGGGGAAGGCGATCACCTCGCGGATGGATTCGGCGCCGGTCATCATGGCGACGATACGGTCCAGGCCGAACGCCAGTCCGCCGTGAGGCGGCGCGCCGTATTGCAGGGCATCGAGCAGAAAGCCGAACTTGAGCTGCGCTTCTTCCGCGCCGATGTTGAGCGCGCGGAAAACTTTGCTCTGCACTTCCTCCTTGTGGATACGCACCGAGCCGCCGCCGATTTCCGAGCCGTTGAGCGCAAGGTCATAAGCCTTGGCCAGGCACTTGCCGGGGTCGCCTTCGAGGAACTGCAAATGCTCGTCCTTGGGCGCGGTGAAGGGGTGGTGGCAGGCGTTCCAGCGCCTGGCTTCGTCGTCGTACTCGAACATGGGGAAATCCACCACCCACATCGGCGCCCACGCCACGCCGCTGAGATAGCCTTTTTCGTGGCCGATCTTGCCGCGTAGCGCGCCCAGCGCATCGTTGACCACCTTGGCCTTGTCCGCGCCGAAGAAGATCAGGTCGCCATTCGCGGCGCCGGTGCGCTCCACGATAGCCTTCAATGCCGTTTCGTTAAGGTTCTTGACGATAGGCGATTGCAGCCCGGTTTCATTCAACTGCGTCACATCGTTGACCTTGATGTAAGCCAGGCCGCGCGCCCCGTAGATGCCGACAAACCTGGTATATTCGTCTATTTCGCCGCGCGTGAATACGGCGCCATTCGGCACGCGCAGCGCCGCCACGCGACCGTCGGGCGAATTCGCCGGGCCGCTGAACACCTTGAACGCCACGTCCTTTACCGCATCGGTCACGTCCACCAGTTCCAGCGTCACGCGCAGGTCGGGTTTGTCGGAACCGAAGCGCGCCATCGCCTCGGCATGGGTGATGCGCGGGAACGGGTTGGGCAACTTGGCTTCCAGCACCTCCTTGAACACGGTGCGGATCATGTCTTCCATCAGCGTCATGATTTCATTTTCGCCGAGGAAGGAGGTTTCGATATCCACCTGGGTGAATTCCGGCTGGCGGTCGGCGCGCAAGTCTTCATCGCGGAAGCACTTGGTGATCTGGTAGTAGCGATCAAAGCCCGCCACCATCAGCAGTTGCTTGAACAGTTGCGGCGACTGGGGCAGCGCGAAAAACTCGCCGGGCTGGACGCGCGACGGCACCAGATAATCGCGCGCGCCTTCCGGCGTGGATTTGGTCAGCATCGGCGTTTCGATGTCTATGAAACCCTTGTCGTCGAGGAAACGGCGGAAAGCCCGCGCGGTCTTGTAGCGCAGCATCAGGTTTCTTTGCATCAGCGGGCGGCGCAGGTCCATCACGCGGTGCGTCAGACGCACGCTCTCGGACAGGTGCTCGTCGTCCAGCTGGAACGGCGGCGTGATGGAAGTGTTCAGCACTTCCATCTCGTGGCACAGGACTTCAATTTCGCCGCTGGAAATATTGGGGTTGTCGGTGCCTTCCGGGCGGCGGCGCACGCGGCCCGTAATCTTCAGCACATATTCGCTGCGCACCGATTCGGCGATGCCGAACATCTGGGCGCGGTCCGGATCGCACACCACCTGCGCCACGCCTTCGCGGTCGCGCAGGTCAACGAAAATCACCCCGCCGTGGTCGCGGCGGCGGTGCGCCCAGCCGCACAGGGTGACGGTCTGGCCGAGGTTGGAAACATTCAGGAGCCCGCAATAATGAGTTCGCATATTCGGTCGGGAAAAGTCAAAGGGGTTGTTTCGGGTTGTCGGCGGGCGGGGTGACGGAGACAGGAGCGACCACACCCATCGAAATGATGGATTTCAGCGCCACATCCACGCTGATGCCGAGCTCGATGGTGTCTTCCTTGCGCACGTAGAAATAAAAGCCGTTTACCGGGCTGGGCGTGGTGGGGATGAATACCCCCACATACTCCCCGTCCAGATGCGACGCGATCTCGCCGCTCGCTTCGCTGGTCTGGAACGCCAGCGACCACGCTTCGGGGTGGGGGTAGCGCACCAGCAGAACCTTGCGGAAGGCTTGCCCGTTGCTGGACAGCAGCGTATCGCTCACCTGCTTCACGCTTTTGTAAATCGCGCTTACTACCGGAATGCGGTGCAGCAGGCCATCCCAGTAGCGCAACAGGCGCTGCCCGAAAATGTTGTGCGCCAGCAGCCCGGTGCCCAGCACAATCGCGATGGTGAGAATTACCCCCAGGCCGGGAACGTGGAAGCCGAGAAACCTGTCAGTCTGCCAGTTCTCCGGCAGCAGCAGCAGGGTCTGATCCATCGTCGTGATGGTCAGTTTCAACACCCAGATGGTAATGCCGAGCGGAACCCAGACCAGCAGGCCGGTCAACAGATATTTTTTCACGCGCCGCCGTCCGCCATCGGGCAGGTGCTGGCGGCAGCGCACGGCGCGCATTGCTCCCTGGGCTTGCCGCTGTTCTTGAAGTCGGTCGCGTAATAGCCGCTGCCCTTGAGCTGGAAACCGGCGGCGGAAATCTGCTTGCTGAATGTTTCCGCCCCGCATTCGGGGCAGGTGGTCAGCGGCGCATCGCCGATCTTCTGCATGATGTCCTTGCATGTGCCGCAACTGCCGCAGCGGTATTCGTAAATAGGCATGATTTCCTCCTGGAGGTGATCGGGAAAGGCGCGCATTATACCTTAGGAAACATGCGCCACGCACCGTGGCAGGCCCGCGCGGGAACCGCGTTCGCGCAGCGGAAGAATCACCGGAAACCGGGATATAATCAGCCGCAGGAATTGCGGGAACCCGCAACGGATGAACCTGTCAACCGAACTATGAACATCGCAACGAACAGCGCCTTTATTATGCGGGTGGCCGCAGCGGTTTTTCTTGCGGCCGTTGCGGGCGCTGAGGCGACCGCCACCGAAGCGGAACGGGCGAACGCGGATATAGTGAAATCCTACCTGGGCGCCGAGGAGGCCGCCAGGGCGGGCGTCGTAAGCGTGGAGCCGTCCAGAACCGCGCCCCCCATAGGCGCCGGCATTCCTGGCGCGGATCTTGAGAGATCCAGGGTGCTTGCGCCGCTGCCCGCATCCAATAGGCTATCCAACCTGTTCGAAAAACGCAGGGTGAAAGCGGTGAAAGGGGATGTGGCCGCGCAGTTTAACCTCGGGATGATGTATGTCAGGGGAGAAGGCGTCTCGCAGGACTACAAGGAAGCGGCAAAATGGCTGCGCAATCCGGCCGAGCAGGGGTATGACGTGGCGCAGTTCACGCTTGGCGAGATATATGCAGGCGGGAAAGGGGTGGATCAGGACTACGGGGAGGCCGCATCCTGGTACATCAGGGCGGCAGAACAGGGCAATACGCAGGCGCAGCGCAGGATAGGTTTGATGTATGCGGAAGGAAGGGGGGTGCGTTATAGCCCCAGGGATGCGGAAAGGTGGTTGCGCAAAGCTGCAGAAGGCGGGGATGCAAAGCTGCAATTCGATCTCGGGGAAAGATACGCGAGCGGGCAAGGTGTCCCACCCAACATCAAGGAAGCGGAGAGATGGTTCCGCGCGGCAGCCGCACAGGGCGATATGGATATGCAGTTTTTCCTCGGCAGACTGTACCGGGAGCCGGGAGATTTGGTCGCGCAAGACCGCGAGGAAGCTGTGGTGTGGTTTGCCAGGGCGGCAGAGCAGGGCCATGCCGCCGCGAAATTCAACCTCGGGGTGATGCACCTCAACGGGGAAGGCATCCAGGTTGACATGGTGCAGGCGTACAAATGGCTCACCGTTGCGGCAGCTTCTGGCGAAGAAAAAGAAACGGTCCAGAAGAACCTGAAGATCGCCGAAACCCGGATGAGCCAAGAGCAAATCAAGGAGGCGCAACGCCTCGCTGCGGAGTGGCTGGCAAGCCACAAAAGCGCCGCAAAAATCCCCGCTCCGGCTCCTGCGGCCCCTGCGGCCAGTTCCCCGCGAAGCCGGGATTGACGGTTTTTTCGGCGGCACCCCGCTGCCTTATTCCATTTCCGCTCCAGAAGTACAATAAGGTGCTTCTAAAATTCCCCCTGTTTTCATAAGCGGGGTCGAGAGTAAAGCGGTATGCCGTTGGCTGCCATCCCCTGTTCGGGTGGGTAAACCCAGATAAGGGCACATGACAGCCTCACAAAGCCCGGCAAACGGGGAAAACAGCCCCATCAAGCTACGATTTGGCTACGCTGGCTTTCTTTGCGGCAGGCCATGCCTGCGATGTATGCAGCACGCGCAGGATGGTAACCATGCTGCCGGATACTTCGCACACCAGAACATAATTCGGATGCACCACCGCCTCTCTGGTGTTCTTCATGCGGCCAGCCTTAAACAGTTTCGGCTGTTCAATAAGCGAGCCAGCTTTTTCCTCGAACAGGGTGTCAAGATCAAGCGCGGCTTGCGGATTGTCCTGGGCGATAAAATCCATGATCCGCTCCCGATCATCGGATGCCTGCGGCCTCCATTCAAGTTTCACGCAGCAGCCTTATTGCGTTTTTGCAATTCTTTGCGCTTGGCCGCAAAATGTTTTTTGACCTCTGCGTTCGGAATCGAGGGGCGCGGATCGTCTATGGCTTCCTGCACCTGTTCACGGAACCACTTGTCATAGGCTGCGGCTTCGTGCGCTGCTTTCATCCGGCTGGATGCGACCTCGCCGCGATGAGTAATCTTGAGGGCAACCGGATCGAATCCGGTGGCGTCCACTTGGTACTTGGCCACACCGATTCCCTTGAGATAGCCCACAAGCGTTTCAAACTTGCGGAAAATGCGAACAGAGCCGCGCTTTGCGGCCAAGGCGCGTTCGGTCATGCCGTACTTGATCACCACCCCCCACCCTCCGGGCTGGCCGATAATGTTTGCACCCTTGACAGCGTTGGCTTCGACGAGCCGGGAAAGAGTTACATGGTCTATGGTTTCGAGGGCGGTTGCCATATCATCACCTATTGAGCGTTAAGTCGTAGGATGGAATATACCCGCAATCCAGGAAAATGGGAATTCCATTTAACCGCTTTACTTGGGAATTCTGCATAAAACTGCTGTTGTGGGTAGTATGGAATTCGTTTGTAAATAATTTTATGCGTTTGCCCTGTAGGCTCAACGCCTTGCCGTACTGGAACGGGGTGCGCGGTGTATAGTAAGCAACTCTCTCAGCCACATCCGGGGCAGGCATGACCGTTGAAACCGAACTCAAGCTGCACATCGCGCCCGAGCATCTGAACAGGCTCAAGCGCCATCCTTTGCTCAAGCAGTTGTCGTCCGCACGCGCCACCACGCGCAACTTGTACAGTGTTTATTACGATACTCCCGATCTCTGGTTGCGCCGGCACGGCATGGCGTTGCGCCTGCGCCGCGCGGGCAAGCAATGGCTGCAAACCATGAAGGGAGGCGGCGAAGTTCGCGCCGGGCTGCATCAGCGCAACGAATGGGAGACGCCGGCGCAGGGCGAGGCGCTGGATTTCGCCGCTCTGGAAGCCGTCGGCGCGGCAAACTTGCCGCCCGCACTGCACAAAAAACTGCAACCTTTGTTTGTCACCGATTTCACCCGCACCAGCCGCGTGGTGGTGGTTGGGGGCACCGCCATCGAGCTTGCCATGGACAGCGGAGAAATCAGGGCGGGGCAGGCGGCCAGCCCGATTTCGGAGCTGGAGCTCGAACTCAAGTCGGGCGAAACGCGGCAACTGTTCGGGCTGGCGCTGGCCTTGCTCGATGTCGTGCCGCTGGAACTGGAGCACACCAGCAAGGCCGAATACGGTTACATCCTTTATTCCGCCGCCAAAATGGAGGTGTGCAAGGCGCGCAATCCGGTTCTGGAAAAATCGCGGGGTATCCCCGCCGCCTTGCACGGCATGATCGGTTCCTGCCTGCAGCATCTGCAAGCCAATGTTCCGGGCGCGGTACACAAGCTGGACGAGGAATATCTGCACCAGGTGCGCGTGGCATTGCGGCGCCTGCGCGTGGCGCTGGGCATGGCGGAAATTTTCCACCCCGATGCCGAGTTGACGGCATTGCACGAGCAGGTGGCGGGGTTGTGTGCGGAGCTCGGGCGCTCGCGCGAATGGGATGTGTTCGTGACGCAAACCTTGGCCCCGATCTGCGCGCATCTGCCGGAACATGACGGGCTGCGCGACGTGTTGCGCGCCAGCGAGAAACTGCGCGAGCAGCACCAGGAATGGGTGCAGGATATATTGCAATCGCAAGACTACCAGCGTTTTCTGTTGCGCTTCGGGGCGTGGCTGCATGGCGATCACCGGGGCGCGCCGGTCGCGACCGATGTAACATTGCCGCGCTTTGCCGCACAAGTTTTGCGGCAGCGCAGCAAGCGGGTGGCAAAACGCGGCAGGCATCTCGCCGCGCCTTTACCCAAAGGCGGAAAACATGACGGCCCGGAAGATGTCAGCCAATTGCATGCGCTGCGTATCGCCTGCAAGAAATTGCGCTACAGCGCCGAGCTGTTTTACTCGTTGTATGCGGAAGCCGGGGTGCGCCGCTACCTTTCCGCACTGGCCCCGCTGCAGGACATACTGGGCATGTTGAACGATATTGCCGTAGCGCGCCGCCTATTGGACGAACTGACGGCAGGCGCCCGGCATGAAACGGTCGCGCTGATTCGCGGGTGGATCGAGCACGACTATTCGGAGCGATTGGCCGAGTTGCGGGAAGCGTGGAAGAAATTTTCCGCGCAGAAGGCATTCTGGTAACCGGGCCGAACGTGAAAAGGCCCGCATCATTGGGCCCGGCTTCATCGGTCCCCGGCTATTTCCCGCGTTCCCGCTCAATACTCACCCCCACCGCCTTGCAGTTGCGCAGCGCTTGCAGTTTGGCGACGCTGACTTTGACCCACGGGACGTTGAAATCCTTGAGGAGGATTTGCGCGATGCGTTCGGCCAGTGTTTCCAGCAGCGAAAAATGCCCTTCGCTCAGTACGGCCTGGATATGTTGCGCGACGTTTGCGTAATCCAGCGCATCATTTATGTTGTCGGTCTCGCAGGCGCGGCTGTGGGGCAGGGCGATTTCCAGGTCTATTTGCAGGGTTTGCGGCGCGCGCTTTTCCCATTCGTACACGCCGATGAGGGTGTCAACTTTGAGTTCGCGCAAAAAAATGATGTCCATGTGTGCTTTCATAACCGGCAAGTCCGTTACGCGGGCGGGCGAGCGGTCGTTATCGCTCTTCCGCGAGCCGTCATGCCGGATATGATCCGGCATCCAGTGGGTTTGCTCAACTGGATTCCGGCCTTCGCCGGAATGACGGGCCTGATTTGTTTGCGCTGTATGGCGAGCATAAGAATCGCGTAAAATTCGCCGCTCGTGCATTTTAAGATATTCCTGTTGATGACAACCCTGGTTTTTGCGGTGTGCGCCTATCTGTTGGGCTCGGTTTCTTTCGCGGTGCTGATGAGCAGGGCTTTCGGGCTGGCCGATCCTCGCACTTACGGTTCGCATAATCCCGGTGCGACCAATGTGCTGCGCAGCGGCAGGAAAGCGGCGGCGGTGTTGACCTTGCTGGGCGATGCGGCGAAGGGTTGGCTGGCGGTGTGGCTTGCGCAGCATTTTATGCCGGGCGATAACAGTTTGGTTGCGGCGGTGGCGCTGGCCGTGTTTCTCGGCCACCTGTTTCCGGTGTTCCTGCGCTTCAAGGGCGGCAAGGGCGTGGCGACTTCGCTGGGCGTGTTGCTGGCACTGAATGCCTGGCTGGGGCTGGCGGCGCTGGCGACGTGGCTGCTGGCGGCGCTGGTGTTCCGCATGTCTTCGCTGGCAGCATTGCTGGCGGCGGTTGGCGTGCCGGTTTATGCCATGCTGCTGCCTATGCCGCACGAATATGTTGCGGCCTCGTCAGCGATGTCGCTGCTGCTGATCTGGCGGCACAAGGGCAATATATTGAACCTGCTTGCGGGGAAGGAAGGCAGGATCGGCGGCAAAGGGAAGGGGGGGCAGCAGGAATAGCTGTTCCGGCGGGAGGTCGCATCCGGTGCTCATTGGTTGCGGTTGATTTTTTGCAAATCCCATCTCGGCTTCACATCAAAGCGGTAACCGCGTTTAACGTGAAACGCTCGCAGCGATCCCTTGCCAAGCTTGTCCGGCTCCTGCTGCTGCAATCGCAACGCTCCGGCGAATGCAATCATGGCGCCGTTATCGGTGCAGAATTCCAGCTCGGGATAGAACACCCGGAAGTTGCGCTCGCTTGCCGCTTCATTGAGGCGGGCGCGCAACTGCTGGTTTGCGCCCACGCCACCCGCGACGACGAGCTGCCCGAGACCGGTTTGTTTGAGCGCGGCGAGCGCTTTGCTGGCCAGCACGTCCACGATGGCTTCCTGGGTTGCGTGGGCGATGTCGGCGCGGGTTTGCTGGTCTATTCCTCCTCCGCGCGCGACCGGCGCATGTTGGCGCGCCAGGGTGTGTACGGCAGTTTTCAACCCGCTGAAGCTGAAATCCAGATCGCCGCTGTGCAGCATGGGGCGCGGCAGGCGGAACAGGCCGGGGCGACCGCAGGCGGCCAGCCTGGCCAGCTCCGGCCCGCCGGGATAGCTAAGCCCGAGCAGCTTGGCGCTCTTGTCGAAGGCTTCTCCGGCGGCATCGTCCACCGTTTCCCCCAGCAATGCATATTGGCCCACGCCATCCACGCGTATGAGCTGGGTGTGTCCGCCGGAGACCAGCAGGGCGATGAAAGGAAATTCCGGCGCCGGGTCGGACAGCAGCGGCGACAGCAAGTGCCCTTCCATGTGATGGATGGGGATGGCGGGAATGTCGAGCGAGTAAGCTAGCGCGCAGGCGATACTGGCGCCCACCAGCAACGCCCCGGAGAGGCCTGGCCCCTGCGTGTAGGCGATGGCATCAATATCCGGCAAAGCGCAACCGGCTTTTTGCGTCACCGCGCGGATCAGCGGCAGCACGCGGCGGATATGGTCGCGCGAGGCCAGTTCTGGCACGACCCCGCCATATTCGCCGTGCATGGCGGCCTGGGTGTGCAGCGCGTGCGCCAGCAGCCCGCGCTTGCCGTGGTACAGGGCAGTTCCGGTTTCATCGCAAGAGCTTTCGATTCCCAGGATCAGGTTCATGTTGGCGCCGGTTCTTCGCGTTTGCGGTGCAGTGCTGCACCGGGATTCAAGAGTACGCGAGCAATGATGCCTTGTCGCGGGTTTTTAGAATTGTCCGGTTCTGTAGCACATGAATTGTCCGCTTTTTCCGCCTTGCTTGGGAAGCGGATGCGGTGCAGGGCGCATAGCCCGGAGCCGATCCCCAAACAAGGCGGCGCACCCGGCGGACGGTTCAAGCGGCCAGTTTCAAGCTCTGCGCGGGTATCTTTCCTTCCCGGCCATAGCCGGCCAGCTTGCGCGGGCCGCGGAACACCGCCAGGCTGCCATCGGCGTCAATATAAAAACCGGACAGATAAAAACCCGCAACAAAAATGCAAAAATATGTTGCGCTAAAATTTTAATCGCGCATAGAATGCGCACACCAAGCACAGTGCAGTAATAAGTGATATGGAGTTGCGTGTTTGGGAGTGCAACGGTTGCACGCAATGCAGTGCCTGGTTCGAGTCAAATAATTTTTTACAAGGAATGAAAATGGCTACAACAGCAAAAAGCACTACCGCCAAGAAACCCGCCGCCAAATCCGCAGCCAAAAAAATCGCAGCCAAGCCAGCAGCCAAGAAAGTCACGGCAAAGAAACCCTCAGCCAAAAAAGCGGCAGCCAAGTCGGCGGCTAAAAAAGCGGTAGCAAAAAAACCGGCAGCCAAAAAAGTTGCCGCCAAACCGGCAGCCAAAAAAGCGGTAGCCAAGCCAGCGGCCAAAAAAGCGGTAACAAAAAAACCGGCAGCCAAAAAAGTTGCCGCCAAACCGGCAGCCAAAAAGGCAGCAGCCAAGCCTGCGGCCAAAAAAGCGGTAGCAAAAAAACGGCGGTTAAGAAAGTTGCCGCCAAACCAGCTTCGGCTAAAGGCATCCTCGGCGCCTGATTACCCGTGATTGGGGCGGGCGCCGAGCCGCGTTTCCGCCCTTTCTTGCACTGCATTAGTTGTAATGGGGCGAGGGTGAGTTTTTCTTTCAGCCTGTTGCACACCACAACAGGCCGTTTGGTTTTCCCTTCTCTTTCTGACGTGTACTTTGAACCCGGATAACCCATATCTGGCGGCATGCTGTTTTGCCGATTTTTTATAAGATCGCCGCCATATATCCTGATCTTGTGCGAGGCTCGCCGTCTTTGCCCCGTGGCGGAGTCATCCGAATAACGCCAAGATCAATCGCACCAGACCGTGCTATAGGGCATTGCTGGCTCGGTTGCTCACCGCATCCATCTCATCCAGAAATTTCTGCAATTCTTCCTGCAACGGCGCGGTAAAACGTAGCGGCTCGCCGGTTAGTGGGTGGGCCAGCGCAATCGAGTGCGCGTGCAGGAACATGCGTTTCAACCCCCGTTTCATCAATTCCCTGTTGCGCGCAAAATCGCCGTATTTGGCGTCGCCCGCGATCGGGAAGCCGATGTGCGCGAGGTGTACCCGGATCTGGTGGGTGCGCCCTGTCTTGAGTTGCGCTTCCAGCAGCGAGTAATCCGCCCAGGCTTTTTGCAAGGCAAAGACAGTATGGGATTCCTGCCCGCCCTCGCGCACCATGACGCGCCGCTCGCCGTCCGGGCGGGTAAATTTGTGCAGCGGCAGTTTGACGTGCTGTTTGGCGTTCTTCCACGGCCCCAATACCAGGGCCAGGTAACGCTTGTCGGTCTTGCCATCGCGCATTTGCTCGTGCAGGGCGGTCAGCGCGGAACGCTTCTTGGCCAGCAGCAGCACGCCGGAGGTTTCGCGGTCCAACCGGTGTACCAGTTCGAGGAACCTGGCCTGCGGGCGCGCGCTGCGCAGTTGCTCGATCACGCCGAAGCTGACGCCGCTGCCGCCATGCACCGCCACGCCGGAGGGCTTGTCCACCGCCAGCAGCGCATCGTCTTCATACAGGATGGGGAATTCCAGCGCCGGAACGTAGCCGCGCTCCGCCGGTCCGGCGACGCGCACCGGCGGGATGCGTACCTGGTCGCCCGGTTGCAGGCGGCAGGTTTGATCCACGCGTTTCTTGTTTACGCGCACTTCGCCGCTGCGCAGAATGCGGTAGATATGGCTCTTGGGCACGCCTTTCAGGAGCTTGCACAGAAAGTTGTCTATGCGCTGGCCGGCGCTGCCCTCGTCAATCTCGGCCCAAACCACGGATTCTTTGCTTAACTCTTTCATTTTGAATATAATCCGCTTCGCGCGTGCGCACCTTCGTAAACGGGATGTTCATTTTTTCCCCCGTCGAATGCGAGGCAGGCAGTCAGGCCGCCCACGAAGCAGCAGCCCGCCCGGTTAACTCACTCACCGGAAAACAAGCAGTGATGGTAATTGATTTGCGCGCTCAAGGCACCTGTAGAATTTTTTCGTGTCGCCCTCCCGCAAGGCCGGCGGCACCATGAATAAATGACAAGCTATTACGAGAACACAATGGGTAACAACCGTCGGAACCGCAACCAACACTCTGTTTGCTCGACTTTTATTTACCTTCTCGCGCGCGGGTAACCGCGTGTAGTCTTGTCCTGCCCGTGTCGGAGCGCGGGAGGAAACATAATGAAACGCATGTTATTCAATGCGACACAGCCGGAAGAGTTGCGTGTCGCCATTGTTGACGGTCAGAAACTGATAGACCTCGACATTGAATCCGCCGGCAAAGAGCAGCGCAAGAGCAACATCTACAAGGCCGTCATCACCCGCATCGAACCCAGCCTGGAAGCCGCCTTTGTCGAATACGGCGGCACCCGTCACGGCTTTCTGCCGTTCAAGGAAGTTTCCCCGCAGTATTACCAGTCCGGTGCCGGCAGCCGCCCATCCATCAAGGAAGCGCTGAAGGAAGGCCAGGAACTGCTGGTGCAGGTGGAAAAAGACGAACGCGGCAACAAGGGCGCGGCGCTCACCACCTACATCAGCCTGGCCGGCCGCTATATTGTGCTGATGCCGAACAACCCCAACGGTGGCGGCGTGTCGCGCCGCATCGAGGGCGAAGACCGCAACGAGCTGCGCGACGTGCTGGCGCAACTGGAAGTACCGCCCGGCATGAGCATCATCGCGCGCACGGCCGGCATCGGCCGCAACCTGGAAGAGCTGCAATGGGACCTCAATTACCTCAAGCAGTTGTGGGATGCGATCGAGGGCGCTGCAAAATCCGAGCAGGCGCCATCGCTGATCTACCTGGAAAGCAGCCTGGTGGTGCGTGCCATCCGCGACTATTTTCACCCGGAAATCGGCGAAATCCTGGTGGACACCGACGACATCTACCAGCAGGCGCAGGCCTTCATGGGCACGGTGATGCCGGCCAACGTCAACCGCATCAAGCGCTACCGCGATGACGTGCCGCTGTTCTCGCGCTTCCAGATCGAACACCAGATCGAATCCGCGCACGCGCGCCAGGTCAACCTGCCCTCCGGCGGCGCGATCGTGATTGACCACACCGAGGCGCTCACCGCCATAGACATCAACTCGGCGCGCGCCACGCGCGGCTCGGACATCGAAGCCACCGCGCTCAACACCAACCTGGAAGCCGCCGACGAAATCGCGCGCCAGATGCGCCTGCGCGACCTGGGCGGGCTGATCGTGATTGACTTCATAGACATGGAAAGCAGCCGCAACCAGCGCGATGTGGAAAACCGCCTGCGCGATGCGCTGCATTACGACCGGGCGCGCGTGCAAACCGGCAAAATCTCGCGTTTCGGCCTGCTGGAACTGTCGCGCCAGCGCCTGCGGCCCAGCCTGGAAGAAACCAGCTACTCCCCCTGCCCCCGTTGCAACGGCATCGGCCATATCCGCGGCACCGAATCCACCGCGCTGCACATCCTGCGCATCATTCAGGAAGAGGCGATGAAAGAGCACAGCGCCGCCATCCACGTGCAGGTTCCCGTGGATGTCGCCACCTTTCTGCTCAACGAAAAACGCACGGATATCCACCGCATCGAGTCACGCCTGAGAGTCAACATCACGCTGGTGCCGAACACGCACCTGGAAACCCCGCACTACAGCGTGGCGCGTTTGCGCCAGGACGATCTGACCGGCGAAGCCCAGCAAGCCAGCTACAAGCTGGTGGAAAGGCCGGAAGAAACCGGGGCGGCGGTCGCAACGGCACAAGAAGCCAAGGCGCAACGCCCGCAGGCTGCCGTGCAAGGCATCACGCCGGCGCAACCGGCGCCGGTACGGGCCGCAGAGCCGGCAGAAAAACCTTCCTTTTTCAGCAGGCTGTTCGGGTTTTTCAAGTCTTCGGATGCGGAACAGCCTGCCGCCAAGCCCGCTGATACCAAACCGCGCAGTGTCAACCCGCCGCGCCGCGACCGCGACGGCAGCCGGGCGGAAGGAAGCAGACCGGATGGCAGCCGCCAGCGCAACAAGCCGCGCCGCGACCGCGAAGAAGCGGCGCCGCGCGCGGAAAAACCCGCGCAAGCCGCCCCGCCCAGAGCGCAGGAGCCGCGCGCCGAACGGCCCCCGCGCCCGCCGCGCGGGGCAACGGAAAAACCCGCACTGGAAAGCGCGGCACCAACCGCTGCCGCTCTTCCCGAACAGGCGGCAGAAAATGGCGGTCGCTCCGGGCGCAGGCGCGGACGGCGCGGCGGCCAACGCGAACGCGAGCGCCGCGATCAACAAGTCACCGCACAGGCAGAACCCGCAAATGCGATGGCGGATATAGAAGTGGAGGGCGCAACAGAAACGGTTCGCCGCGTCGAGGCGACCGTGCAACCCGCTGGCCTTGTTGCAGCACAGCCAGAATCCGCTGCCGAACAGCCGTCTGCCGCCGAAAACCCGGTAGTGGCAGAACAGCAAGCGGAACCGCCACCCCAACCCGCTGAACGCGCCCCTGCTGCGATTCATGCAGGGAAGCCGGAAGCGCCCAGCCTATCGGAAACGCTCAACGCAAGCGGCTTGATCCTGATTGAAACCGATCCGATCAAATGTGCTGCAACACCCGTCGCCGCAGCGGAAGCCACGCCAGCCCCGCGCCGTCGCCCGCGACCACGCGAGATTTACAACATGGAAAGCAGCGAACCGCTGGTGCAGATCGAAACCCAGCAACCGCCTCGCTGATAGCAAGGCATATGCGTCAATGAAAAACCGCACGGTTCACGCCGTGCGGTTTTTCATTTCATCCAAAAAACCTCAATTCAAGCCACAGAGAACACAGAGTACACAGAGAAATCAGCGGTACTACACGTTTTTATGGCACACCAAAAAGGTGAATCAATATCTTGGTTCAACCGTTTGTTTTTACTCTGTGATCTCTGTGTTCTCTGTGGCTGACAGAGTTTTTAAGGTTCATGCCTCTGAATAATCCAGGAAAAAACATTCAGGTTTTTACAGCGTTGCCGATCTTCGCGCGCCATTCCGCCGGGCCGGTTTCATGCACCGAGGTACCGTTGCTGTCCACCGCCACGGTGACCGGCATATCCTGCACGGTGAATTCGTAA
>JACRPU010000045.1 GCA_016223025.1 Nitrosomonadales bacterium
AGACGACACCCCTGATGATGAAATGTTTCACGATTGTGTTCCACGGTTATCAACAGGATAGATATCTGATGTGTAACGAATAAGCGTCATTTTGCGAAAGTTATTTCACGCTAAGGGGCTGAAGCCCCAACAACACACGCTGCGTGGGAATTTGTTCATCAACTGGATTCCCGCCTGCGCGGGAATGACGTTGTTTTTTTTTAATGAACTATCCGGGTTTATATTCCGCTATACTCGCAACACGCTTGAAGTATTGGCTGCGCAGGGGAGGGAGGCCGCATGACCGGAAAAACTGAGCATGTCAGAGAGGTAGCGCAGGCCCATGCCTTCGCCGGTAGACAACGCACCGGCAAACATGCCCGATTCCGCGTCAAGCCGCTATGTGCCGCCGTGCTGCTGGCCTTCACCGTACAGACCGTGCAGGCCAACCCTGTGGGAGGGGTCGTAAGCAGCGGCCAGGCCAGCTTCGCCACCAGCGGCAACACCCTCACCGTCACCAACACCCCCGGCGCGATCATCAACTGGCAGGGTTTCTCCATCGGCAAGGGCGAAACCACCCGCTTCGCCCAACAGAGCGCCGCTTCCTCCGTGCTCAACCGCGTCGTCAGCAACAACCCCAGCAGCATCCTGGGCACGCTCTCTTCCAACGGGCGCGTGTTCCTCATCAACCCCAACGGCATCGTGTTCGGGCAAGGCGCGGTTGTGGACGTGGCGGGCATGGTCGCTTCCACGCTCAAACTCAGCGACGCCGATTTCCTCGCCGGGCGCCACCGCTATACCCCGCTCCCTCCGGGGGAGGCGCAGGGGGTGGGGGGGGTTGCCAACGCCGGCAGCATCACCGCCCGGGGAGATGGGCTGGGCGGCGGGCAAATCTACCTCATCGCCCCGAATGTCGAGAACACCGGCATCATCAACGCCCCGAATGGCGAGATCCTGCTCGCCGCCGGGCACAGCGTCGAACTGGTCAACAGCAACGATCCCAACCTCCGGGTCAACATCACCGCCCCGGCGGGTGACGCCACCAACGTCGGCAAACTTATTGTCGAGTCGGGTAGTCTCGGATTGTTCGGCACGGTCGTCAGGAACAGCGGCACAGCCAGCGCCGACAGCGCTGTCATGCAAGGCGGTAGGATCGTGTTCAAGGCCAGCCAGCGGGTTGAAGCGGGCGGCGCCATCAGCGCGCAAGGGACAAGCGGCGGCAGTATCAATCTGCAAGGCGACACAGCAGTTGCGGTAGGCGGCGCGGTCAATGCCGATGGTGCGCAAGGCGGCGCCATTACCATCAATGCCGGCAGCGTTTCAATGGCAGGCAGCCTCACCGCAAGAGGCACGACCGGGCAAGGTGGCAGCATCTCCATCCAGTCGCAAACCACCAATCTCAACAACGTCCACACCACGCTGGATGTGAGCGGCGCGTCGGGCGGCACGATCCGCGAAATTGCCGGTCACCAGATCACTTCTTCCGCCACCTACCTCGCTGCGGGCACCGCCGGGAATGGCGGCAGGATTGACCTCAGCGCGCCCGCCACCAAACTGCTCTCCGCGCAAATTGACGCCAGCGGCGCAACGGGCGGCGGGCAAATCCGTCTGGGCGGCGAATATCAGGGCGGAAAAAATCTCGCAGTGGACGAACTGCCCAACGCCGAAACGCTGGCGGTTTCCGCCGGCAGCGTCATTAAGGCCGATGCCACCCAACAGGGCAATGGCGGCACGGTGATCCTGTGGTCGAACCTGCATTCCGCGCTGTATGCCGACGTGTCCGCCAAGCCAGCCGGTAACGGCGCGGGCGGATTTATCGAGCTTTCTTCCGCCGACAAGCTGACATGGGGTGGTACAGCCAACGCGGGCGTGGGCGGTCAGGTGCTGATGGACCCCAAGAATATCGTGATTCAGGACGCCACCGCAGGCGGCGTACAGTACAACCTGACGCTGGGTTACAACTATGTCAACTTGCCGAGGATGAAGGGCAATAATCTGGTGGGGGGTGATTTATTTGGCTCCGCCGTATCGCTGTCCGGCACGCAACTGGCGGTGGGAGCCAACTATGACGACGGTTTCGGCAACGTCGCCCTAGATAGCGGCGCGGTGTACCTGTTCAACGACCCTTTCACCACGCCTACGCTCTCCGGCATCATCGGCAAGGGCTACACCGGCGCGGGCAACTACAACCTGACCGCGCTGGAGGCGAATGACCAGTTCGGCTCCGCTGTGTCGCTGTCCGGCACGCAACTGGCGGTGGGGGCTGTTGGGGACAGCGGCGTCGGTAACCTTGCTCTGAACAGCGGCGCGGTGTACCTGTTCAACACTCCTTTTACTGCCCCTGCGCTGTCCGGCATCATCGGCAAGGGTTACACCGGCGCGGGCAGCTTCGATGTGAGCGCGCTGGCGGCGAATGACCAGTTCGGCTCCGCCGTGTCGCTGTCCGGCACGCAACTGGCGGTGGGGGCTATGTATGACGACGGTTCCGGTGACCTCGCAGGGAACAGCGGCGCGGTGTATCTGTTCAACAATCCCTTTGGCACGACTGCGCTGTCCGGCATCATCGGCAAAGGTTACACCGGCGTGGGCAGCTTCGACGTCACCGCGCTGGCAGCGAGTGACTGGTTCGGCTCCGCCGTGTCGCTGTCCGGCACGCAACTGGCGGTGGGGGCTATGGATGACGATGGTTTCGGCAACGCCGCCTCGGCCAGCGGCGCGGTATATCTGTTCAACAATCTAGATACCACGCCAACGTTGTCCGGCATCATCGGCAAGGGCTACACTGGCGCGGGCAACTACAACCTGACCGCGCTGGAGGGGGGTGACGCCTTCGGCAGGTCTGTCTCGCTGTCCGGCACGCAACTGGCGGTGGGGGCATCTTGGGACGATGGTTTTGGCAACGCGGCTATGGGCAGCGGTGCGGTGTACCTGTTCAACACGCCCTTTGCCACGCCCACGCTGTCTGGCACCATCGGTCTAGGCTACGTCGGTGCGGGCGACTTTAACCTGACAACGCTAGCGGCGGAGGATCACTTCGGCTCCGCCGTGTCGCTGTCCGGCACACAACTGGCGGTGGGGGCTTTTGCCGACGACAGCGCCGGCAACCTCGCCATGCAAAGCGGCGCGGTGTATCTGTTCA
Source organism: Nitrosomonadales bacterium (assembly GCA_016223025.1). Taxonomy (GTDB): domain Bacteria; phylum Pseudomonadota; class Gammaproteobacteria; order Burkholderiales; family Gallionellaceae; genus VIKH01. Next base: position 3,119 of record JACRPU010000045.1, read on the forward strand.
ACAATCCTTTCACCGCGCCTGCGCTCTCCGGCATCATCGGCAAGGGCTACACCGGCAAGGGCAACTTCGATCCGGGAGATGCATTGGCGGCGGATGACTACTTCGGCTATTCCGTGTCGCTATCCGGCACGCAACTGGCGGTGGGGGCCTATGGGGACGGCGGTTCCGGTGACCTCGCAGTGGACAGCGGCGCGGTGTATCTGTTCAACAACCCTTTCTCCACCCCGGCGCTGTCCGGCATCATCGGCAAGGGTTACACCGGCGCGGGCAACCACGACCTGACCGCGCTGGAGGCGAATGACTACTTCGGCTTCTCCGTGTCGCTCTCCGGCACGCAACTGGCGGTGGGGGCTTTTTGGGACGGCGGTTCCGGTAACGCCGCACCGGGCAGCGGCGCGGTGTATCTGTTCAACAACCCTTTCTCCACCCCGGCGCTGTCCGGCATCCTCGGCAAGGGTTACACCGGCGCGGGCAACTACGACTTGGCCGCGCTGGAGGCATATGACCACTTCGGCTCCGCCGTGTCGCTGTCCGGCACGCAACTGGCGGTGGGGGCACGTTTTGACGGCGGTTCCGGCAACGCCGCCGCGTACATCGGCGCGGTGTACCTGTTCAACACCCCCTTCGGCACGCCTGCGCTGTCCGGCATCATCGGCAAGGGCTATACGGGTGCGGGCAACTACGACCTCGCCGCGCTGGAGGCGGATGACTACTTCGGCAACTCCGTCTCGCTGTCCGGCACGCAACTGGCGGTGGGGGCACGTTTTGACGACGGTTCCGGCAACGCCGCCGCGCACAGCGGCGCGGTGTATCTGTTCAACACTCCGTTTGGCACGCCCGCGCTGTCCGGCACCATCGGCAAGGGCTACACCGGCGCGGGTAACTACGACCTCACCGCGCTGGAGGCGTATGACTCCTTCGGCTTCTCCGTCTCGCTCTCCGGCACGCAACTGGCGGTGGGGGCCTATGGGGACGGCGGTTCCGGCAACGCCGCATCGGGCAGCGGCGCGGTGTATCTGTTCAACAACCCTTTCTCCACCCCGGCGCTGTCCGGCATCCTCGGCAAGGGCTATACGGGTGCGGGCAACTACGACCTCGCCGCGCTGGAGGCGGGTGACCTCTTCGGCACCTCCGTCTCGCTATCCGGCACGCAACTGGCGGTGGGGGCTTATGGGGACGGCGGTTCCGGCAACGCCGCCGCGTACAGCGGCGCGGTGTACCTGTTCACGCTGGGTGCGGGCGGCAGCGGCGACCCCGCTACCGGTCAAACTTTCGCTAACAACCCAGGCCTGGATTCCACCATCACCCCGGCCAGCATCACCGCCATCCTGGACACCGGCTCGGCGCTGACCTTGCAGGCGAACAACGACATCACGGTGATGAATGCCATCCTCGCCAACAACCCGACGGGCAACGGCGGCGCGCTCACGATGCAGGCCGGGCGCAGCATCCTGGTCAACGCCAACATTGACACCGACAACGGTGCGCTGACGCTGACCGCCAATGATCCCGGCGCGAATGCCGCTTATCGCGATGCGGGCGCGGCGGTGCTGGATGTCTCTATGGCGACGTTAACCGCAGGCTCGATCGCCCTCGCCAACTCCGGCGGCGACATTCTGGCCGGGGCAATGACGGCCAACCTTGGAGCGATCAATCTAATCGCATCCGACAATATCAGCGTTGCCTCAGGGTTGGCGGTTTCATCGTTGGGCGATGCGCAAAACGTAGTGTTCAATGCCGATTCCGACGGCATCGGCGGCGGCTCGATCATGATGGGCTTGTACTCGTCCGTCACCAGCAACGGCGGCAACATCATCTTTGGCGGCGGCAATGTGCTGGATGGCTTCGGTGCTCCCACCGGCAATGCCATCGGCACTGCAACCAACAGTAACGGCATCTATCTCACCAGCGCGACGCTCGATGCGGGCGGCGGCAACATCGCCTTGAACGGGCAGGGCTACGGCACCGGCAGCCTCAACATGGGCGTACATTTATCCGGTGCGACCCTGGCCACGGCTGGCGCCGGAACCATCACTCTGAACGGCATCGGCGGCGGGAACAACACCCCCACCACCAACACCAGCAACCGGGGCATCCGCATCGAGGGCGCCACATCCGTTACCAGCGCCAGCGGCGCCATCGCCCTTACCGGCACCGGCGGATGGGATGGCGACGGGGTGCAAATTCTGGGCGGCTCCACCGTGCAATCCACAAGCGGCGCGATCACGATCACCGGGCACAGCGGGGATGGCGGCACCAACTACGATGTGGGCGTTTATCTGGACGACGCGAACACGGAGGTCTCAAGCGGCGGCAATATCACAATCACCGGCGTCAGCCACGCCACTTCGGGCACGGATAATTCCGGCATCTATCTGACCGGCTCTTCTTCCGGCAACGCTGCGGCGATAACCGCCACCGGCAACGGAACCATCACCCTGAACGGCACCGGTGGCGCTGGGACAAACTATAACAGCGGCGTCACGCTCGGAACCTATTCAACCGTATCGTCCGTGAACGGCGCCATTTCCTTTACGGGACAGGGGGCGGGCAGCGGCGCGGACAATTTCGGCTTGTACCTGCACAACGGCGCAACCGTCACCGCCACCGGCACGGGCGCCATCACCCTGGACGGCACGGCATCGGCTGGCGCGACCTCCACTTCCAATCATGGCGTGCGCATTTCCGCTTCGGGCGGCCCCACGCAAATAGCATCGGCAAGCGGGGCCATTTCCATTACGGGTGTCGGCAAAAATGACGGCGACGGCTTGCAGGTCGTCAGCGGGGCAATAGTGCAATCGGGCACGGGAGCAATCACGCTGAATGGCACCGGCGGGAATGGCGGCAGCGCGAACGATGGAGTTTATGTGACAGGCGCGGGCACGCTCGTTACCAGCGGCGGGAATATCGGAATCACGGGCGACAACTCCAACCTTGTGGGCAGCGGCAATCGCGGCGTGGCCATCACGTCATCCGCGCAGGTTGTCGCGACGGGTGCGGCCACCATCACCGTTATCGGACAGGGCGGACACGAAGGCGACGGTTTGCATGTCCATGGCGGAGCGTTGGTTCAATCCGGCACGGGATTGATAACGCTAACCGGCACCAGCGGTGACGGTATAGGCACCAACTGGGACTGGGGTGTCGAGGTGGGTGACCTTGGAACGCTGGTGACCAGCGGTGGGGGGATGACCATCACCGGCATCAGCACCAGCACGGACGGCACCTATAGCAACTACGGACTTTTCGTCAGAACAGGCGCGAAACTCACGACCACCGCCGGTTTGATGACACTGACCGGCACGAAAGGCGCAGGGGCGACCAGCGACGCGGTGCGGCTGTCCGGTACGCCAACCGGCGGCGTGGTGAACGCCGCCGCGGGATTGAACATCATCGGGATGGGCGATGTGGTGGTGGACACCGGCACCATCCTTAATGTCGCGGGCAATGCCAACATCTTTGCGACCAATAACATCCTGCTCTCGGCGGGCGGCTCGCTCGCGCCTTCGGCGGGCGCATTCAATATCGCACTGAACTCCGATTCCGACGGAACAGGCGGCGGCGGCATCTATCTGGATACCGGCTCTTCCCTCGCCAGCAACGGCGGCAACATCACGATGGGCGGTATGCCGTCGGTGGGCTACGCCACCGGCAACGGCACGGTGACGGGCGGCATCACCTTCAACAGCGGCATCTACGTGCTGGGAGACATCACCGCCGGGGCGGGAAATGTCACCATGCGCGGCGAAGGCGCGAACAACAATTTTGCCGACGGCATCACCTTCGCCGGGGGCACGCTGTCCGGCAACGGCACCGTGACGATAGATGGCCTCGCGCACGGCTACAGCACGGGAACATCTGCGCCCAACTTGTTTGCCGCCGGGGTGGATTTTCTCGGCGCTGGCACGCGGCTGACCACGCAGACCGGCACGGTCACGATTACCGGGGTCAACGATGCGCCCGACGCAGACCCGTACTATTACCGCGCCGACGGCATCATGGTGGAGACCGGGACGATTCTGGAAACCACCGGCTCCGGAACGCTGACTCTCAACGGGACCGCCAACAGCTTCAACACCAGTTGGGGGCTGGGTGTGGTGGGCGGAACCATCCAGACCACCGCCAATACCGGGGGCGGCGCGATCACGCTGAACGGAACCAACGCTTCCGGCCTGGCGGATGGCGGAGTGGTGATACTTGGCGGCAACGTGCTGTCGAATGGCGGCGAGATTCGCATGATCGGGGCGGGATTAGGGGGCTCGGTCGGCATTATTAGCGGCTCCGCCATTGGGGGAGCGTCCAGTGGAAACATCCTGATTAAGGCCAATAATTCCGGGGCGGTTGATCTTGCTTCAGGTTCTTCGATCAATGCGGGCGCCAGCGTACTGACGTTGTCGCTGGCAGGCGGCACGGCCAACGACAACGACAATTCGATTACTGCCGGCGCGCTGCGGCTGCTAGGCAGCGGCACCTTCAACCTCGGCGGCACCGGCAACAATGTCGGCACACTGGCGGCGAACGTGACCGGCAACGTGACTTACAACGATACCAACGGGTTCGCCATCGGCAACGTCACCAGCTTCGACGGGGCTGCGGCCACCACCACGACCGGCGTGACTGCAACCGGCAGCGCAATATTAAACGCGGTAGGAGCAATCACCACCAGCGGCGGAGTTGTTGCCGCCAATGCCTTGAACGTCGGTGCAACGGGCGGCATCGCGCTTACCACTCAAGTTGCCAACCTCACCACCGTCAACTCCGGCGCGGGTAATACGCTGATAAACAACACCGGCGCGCTGACGGTCGGCGGCATGACCGACACGTCGGGCAGCTACGCTGAACAAGCGGGGGACGTAACCGTAACCGGATGGCAAGTGGGGGTGTCCGCAAACGGGATTTTCCTGACCGCAAGCGGCGCCGCGTCCGACATTACCGTGAGCGGTCTTATGACATCAACCGGGGGCATGACGATCAATGCGGGCGGCAATATTTTTGTTGAAGGCACAGTGAACTCTGCCAGCGGCATGACGATCGTTGCGGGCGGCAACCTGACGCTGGATGATTCTGTTTCCGATGTTGCGGAATTGATAAGCAGCGCGGGAACGCAGACCGTGACGGTAGGGGGTAACCTGACCCTGATCGACGCCAACGGCGGCACCTATATGTATGGCGCATCGGGGCAGACCATCACCGTGGGCGGAAACCTGGATGTGCAGGGAGGAAGCATCTCCAGCGGGGCCGGCGCCACCCTGCATGTGGGCAATGATCTGCTCCTGTCTGACAGCGCGAGTGTCGGGAGCGCCACGACGCTTTTTGGCTCGGTCGGGCATGACGTGAAGATCACCGGCGGCGCTTATGGGATAACAGAACTTTGGAGCAATTCCGACATCGGCAGCGCAAGCGAGCCTTTCTCGGTGGGTGGCAGGATCTATCTGGTCGAGGGCGACAGTTACGGCTCGCGAATTCATTCTAACGCGATTGATTCGATCTGGATCAATTTTCCCAATCTTTCCGGCGGGGGATATTTCCTGGATGGCGTGGAGGGGGTCGTGAGCGGCGGATCGAGCGGCTTTTATGCATCCTACTACCCCGCATTTCTGGACAGCAATCTGCACATCACCTACGGAGCCGCGTCAAGCAACAACCTCAGCTTCCTGCCCGACCTGGTCAACACCATGCTGATTCCGGGCGGCGGCGCAGCCGGCGCTTCGCAAAGCACGATAGGCAACCCAAAGAAAAATGTGCCGCCGCCCGTGGTGGTAGTGGATGACAAGGCTCCGCCTGCGGACAGCAATGCGCCGGCTTTGCCGGTGTGCCCGCAATAGGATGTTTGAGACGAAGGGAAGGATTCGTGCGGCGCAATGCGCTTCGCCCTTCGATAAACTCAGGACAGGCTTATTGACGCCCTACGGTATGCGCCTTACGCGAGAGCTTATTGAGTTTGGGTTCGCGGGGATGGGCGGCTTCTTACCCAACTCGCAAAACACTGGATTCCGGCCTTTGCCGGATAACCAGCGACTTGGTTGGCGTTGTTTGCCAACTTAGTCGAATGGCCAGTTGTCTCACCAATGACGAAGCGGGGTAAGCAGGCAATCCGCGAAGCGGATGCCCGCAAATCTGAATTTTTAGAAGAGACTAAAGTGGGTAAGCTGGGAAATATGCTCTCTGCATTACTGCGCGGCGCGTCGGATCACAATATCGCATTTTCTGACCTGCGATATACTCTCGAATCGCTCGGTTTTGAAGTGCGCATCAATGGCGACCACTTCATTTACACGAAACATGATGTGGTGGAGATCGTCAACATACAGCCGATTGGCAACAAGGCGAAAGCCTATCAAGTAAAGCAGGTGCGCAATCTGATTCTGAAATACAAACTGGCGAGGTAATCACGATGGAAAGCCGCTACGAACTCATCATTTACTGGAGCAAAGACGATCAGCGCTTCATTGTCGAAGTGCCGGAACTTCCGGGCTGCATGGCAGACGGCGCAACCTATCAAGAGGCCGTGAACAATACCGAAATCATCATTGCCGAATGGATGGAAATGGCGAAAGCGCTAGGCCGCACCATTCCAGAACCCGCCGGGCGGCTCATGTACGCATGACCCAAGCGAGCGTAGAGCGTAGCCCGGATGAAGCGAAGCGAAATCCGGGAAGAGGGTTACGCCAAGGGACGCCCCCCGGTACGTTCGCTGACAAATGGTCAGATCGTTTTATGAGGAGAAACCGATGAACAAACGTCATAGCAAAAAAATCGTACGCGAGGGTCAATATGTCGCCGAGGCCGATATTCTCCCTGAGCGGTGAGCCAGCAGCATTGCCGGTTTGCAAATAACGTATACTTGACATCGTTCTTCCTCAGAACTAGACTAAGCTTGGTTTAATTCAATGGGAGGGGGATTGAGATGGAAATAATCAATATCCATGAAGCCAAGACCAATCTTTCGCGCATTGTTGAAACGGTGTTTCAGGGGTCAGAGGTGATATTGGCCAAGGCGGGTAAACCGATGGCAAAGATCGTGCCGCTACAAGCGCAAAAGAGGGCGATTAAGTTTGGGGTATTAAAAGGCAAAATACGAGTCGCGGATGATTTCGACGAGCCTTTGCCTGACGATGTCCTGGCTTTGTTTGAGGGGAAGTGATGCGTTTGCTGCTCGATACGCAAATATTTTTATGGGCTGTCATGGGTAGCGCAAAGCTGAAAGCCGGGGCTCGAAAAACAATGGGGGAGGCGGATGAAATTTATGTCTCATCCGCGTCCATCTGGGAGATTGCGATCAAGAGCGGATTGGGGAAATTGAATGCCGACACCAAGCTGATCGTGGCCGCCATCGGAGAAAGCGGCTTCATGGAGTTGCCGGTTTATTCAAGACATGCGGTCATGGTCAGCGAACTTCCACCTCATCATCGCGATCCTTTTGACCGATTGTTGCTTGCTCAGGCGATGAGCGAACCTTTGCAACTTTTGACAACGGATACGACGCTGGCGAAATATAGTGAATTGGTCAGAGTCATATAAGCTTGAGAGTACCGAGGTTGAGAGACCACATTGCAAGACTGAAGAAGGCGCATCTCATGAAGCATATACTGCTGTTCATCTCGCTGTTCGGGTCACTGCTGGGTGCTTCACTTGCCGCGTGGGGGGCTGATGCTGTTCCCGCAGCGCAGGAAGCAGAACCTGCCGTGCTGCGCTTTGCGATTGACCGCTATGTGGTGGAGGGCGCGTCCCTGTTGAGCCAGGCGGAAATTGACGCGGCGGTCGCGCCTTACGTCGGCAAGAACAAAGATTTTTCCGACGTGCAGCGTGCGCTGGAAGCGGTGGAGGAGGGCTATTTCAAGCGCGGCTATACGGCGGTGCGGGTGTCCCTGCCGGAGCAGGAACTGGAGAAAGGCACCGTGCGTTTCCATGTGATGGAAGGCCGTTTCGGGAAAATAACGGTGAAGGACAACCGACATTTCAACGAAGCGAGCATTTTGAATGCCCTGCCATCGGTGCGCCCCGGCGGCGTGCCGCGTTCCAGGCAGATCGCGCGCGAATTGCGGCTCGCCAACGAGAACCCGGCGCGCCAGATGAACGTAGTATTGAAGGCCGGCGAAAAAGAGGAAGAGGTGGACGCGAACGTGATCGTCACCGACAGCAAGCCATCCAGTTGGGGGGTGACGTTGGACAACACCGGCTCGCCGGAAACGGGACGCACGCGGCTGGGGCTTTCCTACCGCCACGCCAATCTGTTTGACCGGGACCATGTCGCCAGCGCCCAATACCTGATCTCGCCGGAGCATCCCAACCGCGTGACGGTGCTGGGCGGCAGCTACAAGATACCCCTGTATCAGTGCGGTGACAGCCTGGAGTTCTTCGCCGGATATTCCGACGTGAACTCGGTGGTGGGCGGAATTGATAACTTCAAGGGCGGCGGAACGCTGTTCAGCGCGCGCTACAACATTCTGCTGGGAAAACTGGGCGTGTTCGATCCGCGCCTGTCGTTCGGGCTGGACTGGCGCAATTTCCGCCGCATCGAGCAGACCAACCCCACGACACCTATATTTAACGAGATTGTCGTGATGCCGTTGAGCGCCACTTATGCGGCGCAAGGCAGGTTTGCCAGGAGCGACCTGGGTTTCAATGTCTCGCTTTCCGTCAACCAGCCGGGAGCGCGCAAGGGCGCGTCGGCGGATTTTGCCGCTTATGACACGAACCCCGCCAACCCCGCTCCCGATCAAGGCTACAAGGTAGTGCGCTACGGCGCTAACTACTCGCAACTGGTCGGGGATGACTGGCAGTTCCGCGCGGCATTGACCGGGCAGCGCAGCCATGACGTGCTGGTGCAGGGCGAGAAAATTCGCCTGGGCGGGGCCGATGCGGTGCGCGCCTTCTCGGAAGGCAGCGAGGGCGGAGAAAGCGGCGCGCGCTGGAATCTGGAACTGTATTCCCCCGCTTTCGGCGAGGGCAGCGTGCGTACCCGCGCCCTGATTTTCTATGACACGGGAGAAGTGCGCCCGACCAATGGTGCGAAGGTGTTTATTACCGGTGCCGGCCTCGGACTGCGCACGAATTTCTCGGAAGCGGTTTCGCTGCGCATGGATGTTGCGCAAATTTTGCATGAAGGCAGCGATTCGACACAGCGCGTGGGCGACTGGCGCGCGCACATCGGATTGTCGGCGACTTTTTGATTCTGGAGAAGTGCGGTTGGTGATTTTGGCAGGTGCGAATTCATTCGCACGAGCAATGAGTTCTGTGCGAATGAATTCGCACCTACATGACTCTTGATTTTGATGAACGGGGCGTGAGATGAACAAATTCAGCATATTGGTTGCGGCGATGCTGTTGATCGCATCCGGCGCGGCGCAGGCCGGAGAAGCCGGCAAGGTCGGGTACATCAGCGGCACTCTGGTGGCGCAGCGCGCCGACGGCACGCTCAAGGTGCTGGCCCCCAAATCCGAGGTGCTGGAGGGCGATATGCTGATTACCGCCAAAGACAGCTACGCCCAGGTGCAGATGAACGACGGCGCGAAGATGACGCTCCGCCCGCATTCCAACCTGAAGATCGAGTCGTTCCAGTTCAACAAGGACGCGCCGCAGGCGGACAATGCCGTGCTGCGCCTGATCAAGGGCGGGTTCCGCGCGCTGACCGGACTGATCGGCAAACGGGGCAACCCCGATGCGTACAGTGTGCGCACCACGTCCGCCACCATCGGCATACGCGGCACCGACTTTTCCTCGCGCCTGTGCTTCACCAAAGATTGCAGGGACGACGAAACGGCAGCCGCGAAACCGGTGTTGAAGCCGCAAGCGGCAGAGCAGGTGGTGGGGCGCGTGATGCTGATTCAAGGAGAGCTGTCGGCCAACGAGGGAAGCGGGAAAGCGCGCAAATTGCTGGTCGGCGCACCGGTATACGAGGGGGATGCGCTGGCCACCGGAAAAGGCTCCTACGCGATTGTCGCGTTCCGCGACGAAAGCCGCGTGACCTTGCAGGCGAATACCGTGTTTCAGGTCGAGCAGTTCAAATACGACAAGGCGGGCGCGCAGGAAAATGCCGTGCTGCGGCTGATCAAGGGCGGAGTGCGCGTCATCACCGGCCTGATCGGGCGGGTCAACCGCGACAATTACCAGTTCAAGATGTCCACCGCCACCATCGGCATACGCGGCACCAGTTTCGATGCCTGGTGCAACGGCCCGTGCGTGGACGGCGCCGCTAATGTCTATGTGCGGGTGGGCGAAGTGATGCTGGTTTCGCCGGGCGGCTCGTTCCTGGTGGCGATCGGGCAGGCGGCCACCATCGCGCGCGATACCGGCAAGCCGGTGCAGATTCTGGCCATTCCGCCCGATGTGCTGGACAACAAGACGCCTCTTCCGGACAGCATCCCGCTGGATATGAAAAAACTGTTTGACACGGAAGCAGAAACGGGCGAACCCGGCCTGTATGTGACGGTGTTCGAAGGGCATGTGATTCTGGTCAAGGGGGAGGAAAAACTGGATCTGGGTCGCGGGGAAACCGGCTTTGCCGACCGGGAAGCCCTGCGCCGGTTGACCGTTCCTCCGGCCTTCATGTCAGGCGACATGCAGATCAGCTCGGAGAGCGGCCCCCCCCCAAACCCGAACCCGATTCTGAGTCCGGGCGGCTGCACGCCGTAATGTAGCGCGAAGATGACCGATGGGAAACGGGATAAACCGGGAATTACGGCTACAACCCCAGATCGCCCCACATCGCATCCACCTTCGCCTTCACCGCAGCATCCATGACAATCGGCGTGCCCCATGCGCGCTGCGTTTCGCCCGGCCACTTGTTGGTGGCGTCCAGCCCCATCTTGCCGCCCAGCCCCGATGCCGGGCTGGCGAAATCCAGGTAATCAATCGGCGTGTTCTCCACCAGCAGCGTGTCGCGCACCGGGTCCACGCGGGTGGTCATTGCCCAGATAACTTCCCGCCAGTTGCGGATACCGATGTCGTCATCCACCACGATGATGGATTTGGTGTACATGAACTGGCGCAGGAACGACCAGATGCCGAACATCACGCGCTTGGCGTGGCCGGGGTACTGCTTCCTGATGGACACCACGGCGAGGCGGTAGGAGCAGCCTTCCGGCGGCAGGTAAAAATCGGTGATTTCGGGAAACTGTTTTTGCAGCAGCGGCACGAACACCTCGTTCAGCGCCACGCCCAGCATCGCCGGTTCGTCCGGCGGTTTTCCGGTGTAGGTGGAGTGATAGATCGGGTTGCGCCGCATGGTGATGCGCCCGATGGTGAACACCGGAAATTTTTCCTGCTCGTTGTAATAGCCGGTGTGATCGCCGTATGGCCCTTCCAGCGCCGTCTCACCGGGGTGGATCACGCCTTCGAGAACGATTTCCGCGCTCGCCGGAACCTGCAGGTCATTGCCCAGGCATTTCACCAGCTCGGTTTTCGCACCGCGCAACAACCCGGCAAACTGGTATTCCGAAAGCGCATCCGGCACCGGCGTGACCGCAGCCAGTATCGTGGCCGGATCGGCGCCGATCACCACCGCGAGCGGGAAAGGCTGCCCCGGATTCTTTTCGCAATGGTCGCGGTAATCCAGCGCGCCGCCACGATGCGCCAGCCAGCGCATGATGACCTTGTCCGGCGCGATCACCTGCTGGCGGTAGATGCCCAGGTTCTGGCGCGGCTTGTTCGGGCCTTTCGTCACCACCAGCCCCCAGGTGATGAGCGGCGCGACATCTCCCGGCCAGCAATGCTGGATGGGCAGCCTGCCCAGATCCACGTCCTTTCCCTCCCACACCGCTTCCTGGCAGGGCGCGCCCGAAACCACTTTGGGCGTCATGCTCAAAACCTGTTTTAATACGGGCCATTTTTCCCAGGCATCTCTCAACCCCCGGAGCGGCTCCGGCTCTTTCAGGTAAGCCAGCAGCCGGCCCACTTCGCGCAACGCCTGGATGTCCTCTTCTCCCATGCCCAGCGCCACGCGGTGCGCGGTGCCGAACAGGTTGGCCAGAACCGGTATTTTGTATTGGGGCATGTTGTGCCCGGCAGGATTCTCGAACAGCAGCGCCGGGCCTTGCGCGCGCAGCACGCGGTCGGCGATTTCCGTCATCTCCAGATGCGGCGAAACCGGTGCGGCGATGCGCTTGAGATCGCCGGTTTTTTCCAGTTGCGCGATGAAGTCGCGCAGGTCGTAATATTTCATTTTTACTCCTTTTAAGCTCGTAGCGAGTAGCCGGTAGCTTGTAGCAGAACCCGGTTGGCTACCCGCTACAAGCTACGGGCTACCAGCTTAATAAAGTTTCTCCTCGCCTTCCGGCCTCGTCTTGAACCGCTTGTGCAGCCAGAAATATTGCTCAGGCATTTCCAGCACGCGCTGCTCGATAAACTCATTCATGCGGCGCGCATCGGCAACGTCGTCGCCGCTCGGGTAATTTTCCCATGCGGGATAAAAAGTCAGCACGTACCCTTTACCGCCGGGCAGCATGCGGGTGATGCTGGGGACGATCTTCGCGCCGGTCATCTGCGCAATGCGCGGCACGCTGGTCATGGTCGCGGCAGGCACGCCGAAGAACGGGATGAACGCGCCGTCCCGGATTCCCTGATCCTGGTCCGGCGGGTAAATGAATGGCAAGTTTTCTTTCATGCCGCGAATGATGGGTCGCAACCCTTCCTGGCGGGAATACAGCCTCTGCTTGCCGAAGCGTCCGCGTTTTTCCAGCAGCAGATCGGTGAGGTAAAGATTTTTCTGGTTGGAATACATGCACACCGTGTCAACCTGCTGCGCGATCCACTGGCCGCCCGCATCCATGGCGACGAAATGCGGCATGAGGAGAATCGCCGGTTGGCCCTTGACCGCCTCGAAATGCTCCAGCCCTTCGACGCGCACCAGCTTCCCGATGCGCTCGCCGCTCGACCACCACAGGATGTTGCGCTCGATCAGACTGCGCCCGAACGCCATGAAGTTGCGCCGCACCAACTGCGCGCGCTCCGTTTCCCCTATTTCCGGAAAGCACAGGCGCAGGTTGGTGGCCGCCACCATGCGCCGCTCGCCGGCCAGGAGATAGAGCAGCATGCCGACTCCGTTGCCGATCAGCGCCAGCACCGGCAGCGGCAGCGGGTGCAGCAGCCACAGCAGGAAAACTCCGAGCCGCGTCATCATGCCCGCACCGCCTCGCGCTGCTCCGGCGGTTCGATTCCGGCTGGGACTTTGTAGCGGTTGTAGCTCCACAGATATTGCGCGGGGCAGGCGCGCACCAGTTTCTCCAGCGCCGCGTTGATCTGCCCGGCGGCAGACAAGCCCGGAGCGAACATCAGCGGCGCAAGGTAGATGACATAGCCCGCGCCGCGCGGCAAGCGCTCGGCATACGCCATGATTACCGCCGCGCCGGTGGACTCGACCAGGCGTCCGACCAGCGTCATGGTATAGGCGGGCCGCCCGAAAAACCCGGCCCACTCCCCCTCGCCTTTGCCGGGCACCTGATCCGGCAGCAGGCCGATGGCTTCGCCGCGCTTGATCGCCTTGAACAACAGTCGCACCCCGCCCAGGTCGGTGCGCGCCAGACTCACCTGGCCGTGCGCGCGCCCGCCGCGCATCAACGGCTCCAGCCAGGCCAGCTTGGGCGGGCGGTATAACACGGTGATCGGAATGCGCTGCGCCGCATAGGTTGCGGACACTTCAAAGCATCCAAGATGCGGCGTTAAAAAGATGACCCCCCTGCCTTGCGCGCGCGCCGCCTCGACATGCTCCCAGCCGTGACACGCCCGGATGCTGGCCGCCACTTCCGTCGCCGGGCGGCGCCACAGCCACGGCAACTCGGCCACGCCCTTGCCGGCTTCGGCAATGCTGGCGTTCAATATTTTGCGAATATCCCGTTCGTGGCGATCCCCCATGGCATAGCCCAGGTTCTCGCGCATGCGCCTGGCATACGTCCCCGATATGACGTAGGTCGCCCAGCCCAGCATGGCGCCGAGCCGGTGCAACAGGCCGAGCGGGAAACGTGCCGCCAGATCGAATACCAGGGTGGCTATGACGGAACGTATTGGGGCAGAACGCATGGGTGGGAACAGCCGAGTTTTGTTATAATGCGCCCCCTTTAACTTACTCGAACACGAGCGGAGAGCCATGAGCGAATTTCTGTTTACATCCGAATCGGTATCCGAAGGCCACCCCGACAAAGTCGCGGATCAGGTTTCCGATGCCATTGTTGACGCCATTCTAGCGCAGGACAAGCATTCGCGCATCGCCGCCGAAACGCTGTGCAACACCGGTCTCGTGGTGCTGGCCGGCGAGATCACCACCGCCGCCAATGTTGATTACCAGCAGGTGGCGCGCGATACCCTCAAGCGCATCGGCTACGACAACACCGATTACGGCATTGATTACAAGGGCTGCGCGGTGCTGGTGGCCTACGACAAGCAAAGCCCGGACATCGCGCAGGGCGTGAACAAGGCTTACGACGACACGCTGGAGCAGGGCGCGGGCGACCAGGGCCTGATGTTCGGCTACGCCTGCGACGAAACCGACGCGCTGATGCCGATGCCGATTCATCTCGCGCACCGCCTGGTGGAACGGCAGTCGCAACTGCGCAGGGATGGACGTCTGAACTGGCTGCGCCCGGACGCGAAATCGCAAGTCACCGTCCGCTACATGGATGGCAAGCCGCACTCCATTGACACCGTGGTGCTTTCCACCCAGCACGCGCCGGAAATGTCCGACGGCCCGAAGATGAAGCAGTCCGCGATTGATGCCGTGATCGAGGAGATCATCAAACCGGTGTTGCCGAAGGAACTGATGAATGGCAACGTCAAGTATCTGGTCAACCCCACCGGGCGTTTCGTCGTCGGCGGCCCGCATGGCGACTGCGGCCTGACCGGGCGCAAGATCATCGTGGACACCTACGGCGGCGCGGCCCCGCACGGCGGCGGCGCGTTCTCCGGCAAGGATCCTTCCAAGGTGGACCGCTCCGCAGCCTATGCGGGCCGCTACGTGGCCAAGAACATCGTCGCTGCCGGTCTGGCCAGCAAGTGCCTGATCCAGGTTTCTTATGCCATCGGCGTTGCGCGTCCTACCAGCGTGTGGGTGACAACTTACGGCACGGGCAGGATTTCTGACGATAAAATTTCCGAACTGGTGAAAAAGCATTTTGACCTGCGCCCCAAGGGCATCGTGCAAATGCTGGACCTGTTGCGCCCGATCTACCAGAAGACGGCGTCATACGGGCACTTTGGCCGCGAGGAGCCGGAGTTTACCTGGGAAGCGACGGACAAGGCGGCCGCGCTACGTGCGGATGCGGGATTGTAAAATGCGCAGAGTGGGTTAGCTCTGGTTCATCAAATTCCCCCTTCCGAGGGGCGCTGCAGCAGCAATGACTGTCAGGCTCGGAAGGGTGGCTCAAAGTTTCAACGGCGCCCATTCATTAAACGTGAATGGAGGAAACATGAACGCTGTTGCAAACGGATTCACCGACTACAAAGTTGCCGACATCGCCCTGGCTTCCTGGGGGCGCAAGGAAATCGCCATCGCCGAGACCGAGATGCCCGGCCTGATGGCGATCCGCGAAGAGTTCGCCAGGAGCCAGCCGCTCAAGGGCGCTCGCGTCACCGGCAGCCTGCACATGACCATCCAGACCGCCGTGCTGATTGAGACACTGAAAGCGCTCGGCGCGCAGGTGCGCTGGGCGTCGTGCAACATCTTTTCGACGCAGGACCATGCGGCTGCCGCCATCGCCGCAGACGGCATTCCGGTGTTCGCGGTCAAGGGCGAGACGCTCACCGATTACTGGGATTACACCCACCGCATTTTCGAGTGGGCGGACGGTGGCTATTCCAACATGATCCTCGATGACGGCGGCGATGCCACGCTGCTGCTGCATCTGGGCAGCAAGGCGGAGAAGGATCAATCCGTGCTGGCGAACCCCGGCAGCGAGGAAGAGCGCATCCTGTTTGCCTCGATCAAGGCCAAGCTCGCCGCCGACAAGACCTGGTACTCGGTGCGCCTGGCGCAGATCAAGGGCGTCACCGAAGAAACCACCACCGGCGTACACCGCCTGTACCAGATGCACGAGCGCGGCGACCTGAAGATTCCCGCGATCAACGTGAACGACTCCGTCACCAAATCCAAGTTCGACAACCTGTACGGCTGCCGCGAATCGCTGGTGGACGGCATCAAGCGCGCCACCGATGTGATGATCGCCGGCAAGGTCGCGCTGATTGCCGGTTACGGCGATGTGGGCAAGGGTTCGGCGCAGGCCATGCGCGCGCTGTCGGCGCAGGTGTGGGTCACCGAAGTTGACCCGATCTGCGCGCTGCAGGCCGCGATGGAAGGCTACCGCGTGGTGACCATGGAATACGCCGCCGACAAGGCCGATATTTTTGTTACCTGCACCGGCAACTTCCACGTCATCACCCACGACCACATGGCGAAGATGAAGGATCAGGCCATCGTGTGCAACATCGGGCATTTCGACAACGAAATTGACGTTGCTTCCATCGAGAAATACCAGTGGGAGGAAATCAAGCCGCAGGTGGATCACGTGATTTTCCCGGATGGAAAGCGGATTATTCTTCTCGCCAAGGGCCGCCTGGTGAACCTGGGCTGCGGCACCGGCCATCCGAGCTATGTGATGTCCAGCTCCTTCGCCAACCAGACCATCGCGCAGATCGAGCTGTTTACCCGCAATACGGACTATCCGGTGGGTGTTTACACGCTGCCCAAGCATCTGGATGAAAAAGTGGCGCGCCTGCAATTGAAGAAGCTCAACGCGCAGCTCAGCACCCTGACCGACCAGCAGGCCGCCTACATCGGTGTGCCGAAGGAAGGGCCGTACAAGTCGGAGCACTACCGCTACTAAGCGTCACACCGGCCATCCCTCATCCCAACCTTCTGGGTGAAGCAACTGGTGAAACAACTAGCCATCCCACTAAGCAACCAGAAGACGGTTGCCAAGTGGTTGGTTATAGCCATTCGACGGGGCTGCAAAAAACCGCAGCCAAGTACACCCGCAAGAGGTACGCCGTGGTTGTACCGCAAGGGTAGGCAAATCTGTTACCAGCCAGAGGCTGGACAGAATTTGCTCTACCGCAAGGGTAGGCAAATCTGTTGCCAGCCAGAGGCTGGACAGAATTTGCACTAAGGGGCTGAAGCCCCAACAACACACGCAGGCTGGTTATCCCGGAGAGAGAGGGAGCGATTGCCTCCTCTCCCGCGAGCGGGAGAGGATTGAGGAGAGGGTGCCGGCGTCCGGTTGATTTAATCACTGGATTCCGGTTTCCGCCGGAATGACAGTACCAGAGGACAACCAGCGATTCCATGATGTGGCTCATCCTGATCTGGGTATTGAATGCGCTGGCGCTGCTGGCGGTGGCGAACTTCGTGCCCGGCATCCATCTTGACAGCTTTACCGACGCGATGATCGCCGCGTTTTTCCTCGGCCTGGTCAACACGCTGATCCGCCCGCTGTTGCTGCTGCTCACGCTGCCGGTCACATTGCTCACGCTGGGGCTGTTCATTTTCGTCATCAACGGCCTGCTGTTCTGGTTCGTCGGATCGGTGCTCAAGGGTTTCGTTGTGGACGGTTTCTGGCACGGCGTGCTCGGCGCGGTGCTCTATAGTGTTTTTTCGTGGGCGCTGTCCGCAGCCGCCGCACAGATCATGAGGCCACGCAATGGATAATAACGGCATGAACAAGGCGCTTTTCAGTTTCGAATTTTTCCCGCCGCAAACTCCGGAGGGCGCGGAAAAACTCACCGCCACGCGCAAGCGTCTGGCGCTGCTCAAACCGGCGTTCTTCTCCGTCACCTTCGGCGCGGGCGGCTCCACGCAGGAGCGCACCTTCGACATCGTGCGGCAGATCCAGAGCGACGGCCACAACGCCGCGCCGCACCTGTCGTGCGTCGGCTCCACGCGCGAGAGAATCCGCGCCATTCTGAAGAACTACAGGGAAATGGACATCAGCCGCATCGTGGCGCTGCGCGGCGACCTGCCCTCCGGCATGGGCAGCATCGGCGAGTTCCAGTATGCCAACGAACTCGTCTCGTTCATTCGCGCCGAGATGGGCGAGCATTTCCACATCGAGGTCGCCGCCTATCCCGAGTTCCACCCGCAGGCGAAATCGCCGCGCGACGACATGCTCAACTTCAGGCGCAAGATGAACGCCGGCGCGGATTCCGCCATCACGCAGTATTTTTATAATGCGGACGCCTATTTCCGCTTCGTCGAGGAGGTGCGCAAGCTCGGCGTCACCGCGCCCATCGTCCCCGCCATCATGCCCATCCTGCGCTTATCGCAGCTCGCGCGCTTCTCGGATGCGTGAGGCGCGGAAAGTCCGCGCTGGATGCGCAAGACGATGGAAGGTTTTGGCGACGACGTGGATTCGGTGCAGGCCTTCGGCCTCGATGTCGTCACACAACTGTGCGAAAAACTGCTTGCGGGTGGCGCGCCAGGCCTGCATTTCTACACGCTGAACCAGGCCGAGCCCTCGATAGAAATCTGGAAGCGGCTGGGGTTGCCACGATGACTGCCTTCCTCTCTCCGCAGCGAAAGAGGGGACACAAGATGAACCTGAAAATCCCAATTCAAGCCACAAAGGCGAACTCCTCCTGCCCGCCGCCTCGCTGGAAAAAATGCGCACCGCCTTCGCCTACGGCGCGGACGCGGTATATGCCGGCCAGCCGCGCTATTCCCTGCGCGTGCGCAACAATGAATTCGGACTGGAGGAACTGTGCTCCGGCATCTGCGAAGCACACCAGCTCGGCAAAAAATTCTACGTCGCCAGCAACCTGATGCCGCACAACGCCAAGGTGAAGACCTACATGGCGGACATGCAGCCGGTCATCGCCATGCAGCCGGATGCACTCATCATGGCCGACCCCGGCCTGATCGCCATGGTGCGCGAGCGCTGGCCGCAGATGCCGATCCATCTGTCGGTGCAGGCCAACACCGTCAATTACGCGGCGGTAAGATTCTGGAAATCGCTCGGCCTGTCGCGCGTGATCCTGTCGCGCGAGCTGTCGCTGGACGAGATCGGGGAAATCCGCCAGCAATGCCCGGACATCGAACTCGAAGTGTTCATCCATGGCGCGCTGTGCATCGCCTATTCCGGGCGCTGCCTGCTCTCCGGCTACTTCAACCACCGCGACGCCAACCAGGGCACCTGCACCAACTCCTGCCGCTGGGATTACAAGGTGGACAATGCCATTGAGGATGGCACAGGCGACATTCAAAAAATAGACTTCGATTTCGACAAGGCTCTAAACGAACCCGCGCTATCCGACTGCGGCTCACAACTGCGCCACCCGCTCGCCGACCGCGCTTACCTGATCTCGCGCAAGGATCATCCGGAGGAGCTGATGCCGGTGCTGGAAGACGAACACGGCACCTACATCATGAACTCTAAAGACCTGCGCGCAGTGGAACATATCGGGCGGCTGGTGAATATCGGTATTGATTCGCTGAAAATCGAGGGCCGGACCAAGTCAATTTATTATGTGGCACGCACCGCGCAGGTGTACCGCCAGGCTATTGATGATGCCGTGAGAGGCCGCCCGTTTGATTTGAAATTGCCCGGAGCGCTGGACGCGCTGGCAAGCCGGGGCTACACCGACGGCTTCTACGAGCGCCACCGCACGCACGAACAGCAGAACTACCTGCGCGGCCACTCCGAAAGCTTCCGCCAGCAATATGTCGGCGACATCGTGGCGTGCGCGAACGGCATGGCCGAGATAGATGTGAAGAACAAATTCCAGGTCGGCGACAAGCTCGAAATCATCCACCCTTCAGGCAACCGTATCATCGCCCTCACCGAAATGCGCAATCTCGAAGGCGAGGCGCTGAAGGTTGCACCGGGCAGCGGACATCGGGTGCAAATACCGTTGCCGGGCGAACTGGCGAAGGGTATGGTAGCGCGATTCTTGTAACCAGCCGCCCCCCACCACACCGTTCGCTCCGGGATTCGAAGGGTGAACCTTACGGAGCGCAAAAATTATGATCTTCCTGAAAAACCCTATAGCCGCGTTGGGTCGAAAACGGGAGGCCGCGAGAATACGGCTTCGCATTCCTGGTTCCGGCTCGTCCGGCTCAGGTAACCCGGAAACATGAATCCCCCCAAACAAACCCTGATATTCGCCCATCGCGGCGCGAACCGGGAAGCGGCGGAAAACACCCGCCCCGCTTTCGACAGGGCGCTGGAACATCCCGTTGACGGCATCGAGACCGACATCCAGCTCAGCCGTGACGGGGTGGCGGTGCTGTGGCATGACCGCTTCCTCGACAAGCTCGGCCTGCCCGGCAAACATGTGGACGATTATGATTACGATGAGTTGCGGGCGATGAATTTTGCCGCGCACTTTGCTGCCGCAGGCCAACCGGAGGGGGTGATGAGCCTGCGCGAATTTCTTGCGGCTTATCGTTCCCGCTGCCGGCTGTTGCTGGAGATCAAGAACCGCGAATGGGAAGAGCCTTCGCGGCATCAGGCAAAGATCCGGCAGGCGCTGGAGATGGCCGGTGCGGCGGCGGATGATCGCATCGTGATTTCCTCGTTCGACCTCGGCAGCCTGATTTATGCGCACCATCTCGCGCCGCAGTTTCCTTTGGTGCTCAACATGGAGCCGGAGCACGGCGCGGAATTCGCGCGCAGCATGTTGGCCGGACAGTTTTTTCTGCACGGGTTGTGCGCCCACATCAGCACGCTGGATGAAGCCATGGCCGGCATCGTGCGCGAGCGCGGCAAGCAGCTCGCAGCCTATACCTGCAACAGCGGCGCAGAGATACGCCGCGCGCTCAATCTGGGGGCGGACATACTCATCAGCGATGTGCCGCAAGAAGCGCTGGCGATCAGGGGGCAGTTGGCCAATTTGTAGCCATCCAGCACCGAACCCAGTCCCCCGCTGCATCACGGAGCCAGATGGGGCAGATTCCGCCTCCGCGCGCATTTCCCCCGTTTCCCGATTGGGCTGTTGCTGGCTTGAAAAAACGCTTCATTACAATCAATTGGAAAACCTCTGGTTTTTACGCGATAATTCCGGACTTACGCAGAATTTTTACGCAATGTTTTGGGGAAGATAGCAGGACGGGTGGAGCAAAGCGCGTAACCCGATCAACAGCTAGTCAATCTCCGATGGGTTGCGCCGTTTCACCCATGATTTATTTTTCATTTCGCAATATGGAGAGCATATGACTGCACTGAACGTCGCACAAAAAATCCTCCTGGCCAACGCGGCAGGGGGTCTGGCCCAGCTTCCCGAACAGGGGAAACCCTTGGAAATCCAGTTCACCCATACCCTCTACCAGGATGCTACCGGCACCGCCGCCGCGCTGGCTTTCGAGAAGATGGGCGTGGACCGGGTGAAGACCACTTCCGTCATCGTGGTGGATCACAAGACCCTGCAAGTCGGTTACATTGACGGCGACGACCATCGCTATCTCGAAACCTTCAGCAAGAGATACGGCTGCTGGTTCTCGCGCGGCGGCCTGGGCATCTGCCACAGCGTGTTTCTCGAGGACTTCGCGGTTCCCGGCAAGTCGGTGATCGGCTCCGACTCGCACACCACCAACGCGGGCGGCATGGGCATGCTGGCCATGGGTGCGGGCGGCACCGACGTGAGCTTTGCGATGGCCGGCACTTCCTACAAGATCGAGATGCCGAAAGTGGTGCAGGTTAACCTCACCGGCGCGCTGCATCCGGGCGTGTTGGCCAAGGACGTGATCCTGAACGTGCTCAAGGTCATCGGCATCAAGGGCAACAAGGACATCTGCCTGGAATATACCGGGCCGGGACTGAAGAGCCTGAACGTCACCGACCGCGCCACCATCTGCAACATGGGAACCGAGGGTGGCGTCGCTTTCTCGATCTTCCCGTCGGACGACATCACCAAGGCCTATCTCGAAGGCCGCAAGCGCGGCAAGGATTGGGTGGCGCTATCCGCCGATCCCGGTGCAACGTACTCGCGCACTGTCGAGATCAATCTCTCCGATCTGCAACCGACCATCGCGCTGTATCCGCGCCTGAAAGGCATGGAGCCGGTATCCAATCATGCCGGGTTGCCCATTGATGCGGTGTTCATCGGCAGTTGCACCAACTCCAACTACGAGAACCTGGCGCGCGTCGGCGAGCTGCTGCGCGGCAGGAAGGTCAAGGTGGATACCGCCATCGCCCCCGGCTCGCAGGCTATTGCCCGTCAGCTTGCGGCGGCGGGTTATCTGGAAATTTTCTACGCCGCCGGTGTGCGCGTCATGGAAAACGCCTGCTCCGCCTGCATCGGCCAGGGCTTTTCACCACCCAGCAACGGCGTGATGCTGTCCACCGCCAACCGCAACTTCGAGGGCCGCTCCGGCACCGAAACCGCCAAGGTGCATCTGGTCAGCCCGGTCACTGCGATAGCCGGTGCAATTACGGGCGTGATTACCGATCCGCGCACACTGTTCAGCGGCGATCTGACGATCAAGTATGTTCCGCCAGTGGTCGACATGGATTCCTATGTTGCGCCGTTGCCGCCCGACGAGGCCGCCAAGGTCGTGATGCGTTACGGCCCCGACATCGCGCCGCTGCCGACACTGGATCCATTGCCGGCCAAACTGGCGGGCGAGGTGTTGCTCAAGCTCGGCAACGAGATCACGACCGACCACATTCAGCCTGCCGGCAAGTACCTGTCGCTGCGCTCCAATGCGGACGAGTATGCCAAGCAGGCGACCTTCGTGCAGGTGGACAAGACCTTCAGCACGCGCGCGGCGGCAGTGCGTGATGCGGGCGGCCACGGCTTCATCGTGGCCGGTGACGGCTACGGCATGGGCAGTTCGCGCGAGCATGCCGGGCTATGCCCGCGCATCCTCGGCGTGCGCGCCATCGTGGCCAAGGGTTTCGAGCGCATCCACCTGGCCAACCTCGCCAACTTCGGCATCCTGGGGTTGACCTTCGAGAATCCGGCTGACCTGGAGCGTATTCAGCAAGGCGCCAAAGTGTCCCTCGACACTTCCGGCCTGGAAAGCGGCCAGCTCAAACTGGTGGTCGAGGGTGTCGGCGATATGCCTTTGAAACTTGCGCAAGGGAAGGAAGATATTCCGATGATCCGCGCGGGCGGCGCGCTGTCCCTGTTCGCCAGCCAGATGAAGGCGGCCTGAGCCAGGAACGAGCGGTTTAGGGTGCAATAAGCCTGCCCTGAGTAAATCGAAGGGCGTAGCGCATTGCACCACATGCATTTCATTCGGCGCAATGCCCGTTGGTTAGTGCGCCCTACATTTTTAATTGAAGAGGAAATATCATGACCACAGCAAAAATTTACTGGACAAAGATTGACGAAGCCCCGGCGCTGGCAACCTATTCCCTGTTGCCTATCGTGCAGGCCTTCACCAAGGCGGCTGGCGTAACCGTCGAAGCGCGGGATATTTCCCTTGCGGGCCGCATCATCGCAAATTTTCCCGAGAACCTGACCGACAGCCAGCGCATCCCCGATGAGCTCACCGCGCTGGGCGAGTTGACGCTGAAGCCGGATGCCAACATCATCAAGCTGCCGAACGTCAGCGCTTCGGTTCCACAGTTGAAGGCCGCCATCAAGGAATTGCAGTCGCATGGCTATAAGGTTCCGGACTACCCGGAAAACCCGCAGAACGACGCCGAGAAGGAAATCAAGACACGCTACGGCAAGATACTCGGCAGCGCCGTCAACCCGGTGCTGCGCGAGGGCAACTCCGACCGCCGTGCCGCCCTGTCGGTGAAGAATTTTGCGCGCAAGAACCCGCACCGCATGGGCAAATGGGCTCCTGATTCCAAGACCCACGTCGCGCACATGGACAGCGGCGATTTCTATGGCAGCGAAAAGTCCGCCACGGTCAGCGAGGCCGGCCCGGTGCGCATCGAGTTCGCAGGCAGCGACGGCAAGACCACGGTGCTCAAAGAAAAGACTACCCTCAAGACGGGCGAGGTCATTGACGCATCCGTGATGAACTGCCGCAAGCTGCGCGAGTTCTTTGCGAAGCAAATTGAAGAAGCAAAGAAAGAACCCAACGTGCTGCTGTCGCTGCACCTCAAAGCCACCATGATGAAAGTCTCCGACCCCATCATGTTCGGCCACGCCGTTACCGTGTATTTCAAGGACGTGTTCGACAAGCACGCGGCGATCATCAAGGAACTGAACGTCAACGTCAACAACGGCCTCGGCGATCTGCTGGCGAAAATCGCAACCCTTCCTGATAATAAGCGCGCCGAGATCGAAGCCGATATCCAGGCCTGCTACAAGAAGCAGCCGCAACTGGCGATGGTCAATTCCGACAAGGGCATCACCAACCTGCACGTGCCCAGCGACGTAATCATTGACGCCTCCATGCCGCCGATGATCCGCGACGGCGGCAAGATGTGGGGCGCCGACGGCAAGGCATACGACACCAAGGCGATGATCCCTGACCGTAACTACGCCAGCGTTTTTCAGGCCGTGGTTGAGGACTGCAAGAAGAACGGCGCGCTCGACCCGGTGACCATGGGCTCGGTGCCGAACGTCGGTCTGATGGCGCAGAAGGCCGAGGAATACGGCTCGCACGACAAGACCTTTGAAGCGTCCGGCAACGGCACGATCCGCGTCGTGGATGCCGCCGGCAAGACGCTGCTGGAACAGAAAGTGGAGCAGGGCGACATCTTCCGCATGTGCCAGACCAAGGATGCGCCGATCCAGGACTGGGTCAAGCTGGCGGTTACCCGCGCGCGCCTCTCCAGCACACCGGCCATCTTCTGGCTGGACAAGAACCGCGCGCACGACGCGCAGATCATCGCCAAGGTCGAGAAGTACCTCAAGGATTACGACACCAGCGGCCTGGACATCAAGATCATGGCCCCGGCAGATGCCTGCCGTGTTTCCCTGGAGCGTATCCGCCAAGGCAAGGACACGATTTCCGTTACCGGCAACGTGCTGCGCGACTACCTCACCGACCTGTTCCCGATCCTCGAACTCAACACCAGCGCGAAGATGCTGTCCATCGTTCCGCTGATGAATGGCGGCGGCCTGTTCGAAACCGGCGCGGGCGGTTCGGCGCCCAAGCATGTGCAGCAGTTCCAGGAAGAAGGCTATCTGCGCTGGGATTCACTGGGCGAGTTTCTCGCGCTCGCCGTTTCGCTGGAGCATCTGGCACAGACGTTCAAGAACCAGAAGGCGCAGGTTCTGGCGGATACGCTGGATCAAGCCAACGGGAAAATCCTCGACAACAACCGCTCACCCGCCCGCAAGGTTGGCGAGATCGACAACCGTGGCAGCCATTTCTACCTGGCCCAATACTGGGCGCAGGCCTTGGCCGCACAGACCAAGGACAAGGAGCTGCAGGCGAAGTTTGCGCCGCTGGCCAAGACGCTGACCGAGAACGAGGCGAAAATCAACGCCGAATTGCTTGCAGCCCAGGGGAAGCCGGTGGACATGGGCGGGTACTACCAGCCGGACTTCGCCAAGACTTCCGCAGCGATGCGTCCCAGCGCGACCTTTAATGCGGCATTGGCTGCTTTATAGCTTGTAGCAGGTAGCTTGTAGCGGGTAGCCAACCTTCCAGTTTGGCTACAAGCTACCGGCTACCCGCTACTAGCCGACAAATAATAATCGTCAATATTTTTAGGAAATTCAAATGAACTTGCATGAATATCAGGCCAAGCAGGTGTTGCGCGAATATGGCATTGCCACACCGCGCGGCGCGGCGATAGACAGCGCATCCCAGGCGGACGGCGCGATGGCGGAACTGGGCGGCAACGCCTGGGTGGTCAAGGCGCAGATCCACGCCGGCGGGCGCGGCAAGGCTGGCGGCGTGAAGCTGGTGCGGTCGCCAGAGGCGCTCAAGGAAGCGGTGAACGCGCTGCTCGGCAAACAACTGGTGACCTACCAGAATGCGCCGGAAGGGCAGATGGTGTCGCGCCTGCTGATCGAGGAGACGCTGCCGATTGCGCGCGAGCTTTACATCAGCCTGACGGTGGACCGCGAGACCGAGCGCGTCGCGCTGGTCGCGTCGAGCGCGGGCGGAATGGAGATCGAGGAGGTCGCCCATGCAACCCCGGAAAAAATTCTCAAGGAATTTTGCGATCCGCTGCTCGGCCTGCAAGACTTCCAGTGCCGTGCGCTGGCTTTCGGCCTCGGCCTGCAAGGCGCGCAGATCGGCGAATTCGGCAAACTCGCCAGGAGCCTCTACAAGCTATTCGTCGAGAATGATCTGGCGATGGCCGAGATCAACCCGCTGATCGTGACTTCGGCAGGCAACCTGGTGGCGCTCGACTGCAAGATCGGCGTGGACGACAACGCGGTGTTCCGCCACAAGGACCTCGCCGCGATGAACGACAACAGCCAGATTGACCCGAAGGAAGTCGCAGCAAAAGAATGCGAGATCAGCTACATCGCGCTGTCCGGCAACATCGGCTGCATGGTCAATGGCGCGGGACTCGCGATGGCGACCATGGACCTGGTCAAACTGCACGGCGGCCAGCCCGCCAACTTTCTCGACGTCGGCGGCGGTGCCACGGCGGAAGTGGTGACCAAGGCGTTCAAGATCATCCTCTCCGACGCCAACGTCAAGGCGGTGCTGGTCAACATCTTCGGCGGCATCATGCGCTGCGACATCATCGCCACGGGCATCATCGCGGCGGTCAAGGAAGTCGGCGTGAAAGTGCCGGTGATCGTGCGGCTGGAAGGCACCAACGTCGAGCTTGGTCAGAAGATGCTGGCCGAAAGCGGCGTCGGTGTGATTTCCGCCAGCGACATGACCGATGCGGCCAAACGCGCCGTTGCGGCGGTCGCCTGATTCAACGGCAAACAGAAAATTTCAAGGACTCTCAAATGAGCATTCTCGTAAACAAAAATACCAGAGTACTGTGCCAGGGCTTTACCGGCAAGCACGGCACTTTCCACTCCGAACAGGCGATCGCCTACGGCACCAGGATGGTCGGCGGCGTGACGCCGGGCAAGGGCGGGCAGACCCACCTCGGCCTGCCGGTGTTCGACACCATGCGCGATGCGGTGCGCGAAACCGGCGCAGATGCCACGATGATCTACGTGCCGCCCGGCTTCGCGGCGGATGGCATCATGGAAGCGGCGGACGCGGGCATCAAGGTGATCGTCTGCATCACCGAGGGCATTCCGGTGCTGGACATGCTCAACGCCAAGGCGGCGCTCAAGGCCAACGACGCCATCCTGATCGGCCCCAACTGCCCCGGCGTCATCACACCGGGCGAGTGCAAGATCGGCATCATGCCCGGCTTCATCCACAAGAAGGGCAAGGTCGGCGTGGTGTCGCGCTCCGGCACGCTCACCTACGAAGCGGTGTTCCAGACCACCCGGATCGGCCTGGGGCAATCCACCTGCGTCGGCATCGGCGGCGACCCGATCAAGGGAATGGATTTCATCGACGTCCTGAAGCTGTTCCAGGAAGACCCGGAGACCGAGGCGATCATCATGGTCGGCGAGATCGGCGGCAACCGCGAAGAAGCGGCGGCGGAATACATCAAGAACCACGTCACCAAGCCGGTGGCCGGATACATCGCCGGGCTGACCGCGCCCAAGGGCAAGCGCATGGGCCATGCCGGCGCGATCATTGCCGGCGGCAAAGGCCTGGCGGCGGACAAGATCGCCGCGCTCGAAGCGGCTGGCGTAGTGGTGTCCAAATCGCCCGCCGGTCTGGGCGAAGCGGTAGCCGAGGCGATTGCCAGAAAAGGCAAGTAAAAGGGCAGGGTGCGGCATTTCCTTATCGGGGAATGCCGTATTCCTTCCGGCTTGACGCATAACTTGACTTATACTTGACCGATGCGGCGCTTCAGGATGTATCAACAATGTTGACACCCATCCTGTTCGCTCCTAAACTGCGGTTAACAGGA
Source organism: Nitrosomonadales bacterium (assembly GCA_016223025.1). Lineage (GTDB taxonomy): Bacteria > Pseudomonadota > Gammaproteobacteria > Burkholderiales > Gallionellaceae > VIKH01. The sequence continues at coordinate 30,901 of JACRPU010000045.1, forward strand.
TTGCCGAGGGAATACATCATGGAAGTCATCGTAAAGAAATGGGGCAATAGCGCGGCCGTGCGCATCCCGGCTGCGGTCATGGCGGCGGCGCATGTCGATCTGGATCAGTCTGTCGAAGTGCGCGAGGAGCAGGGGCGCATTGTCATCGAGCCGATCCGCCGCAAGGAGTACAAGCTGGATGAGCTGCTGGGCGGCATCACCGGCAAGAACCTGCACCAACCTATCGACACCGGCGCACCGGTGGGCAAGGAAATCTGGTAATGGCGCGCCGCTTCGTGCCGGATGCGGGCGATATCGTCTGGCTGGAATTCTCCCCGCAGGTGGGGCACGAACAAGCCGGGCATCGCCCCGCGCTGGTACTCAGCCCCGCCGCTTACAACAACAAAACCGGCACCATGCTGTGCTGCCCGATGACCACACAAATAAAGGGCTACCCGTTCGAAGTCATCATCCATGGCAAAGACGTAAGCGGCGCAGTGCTGTCCGACCAGGTCAAGAACCTCGACTGGCGCGCACGCAAAGCCACGCCCAAAGGCAAAGCGTCGACCGAAGAACTGGATGAAGTGCGCGCCAAGATTGCCGCGCTGCTTGGGATGCGGTGAATACAGGCATCGAAAGCATTTTTCTCGCTTGAAGTCGAAATTGCGACTTCAAGTTTATTGACTGTTGGTACGCGATGAATATTACCCAGAATTTGTAGGTTCCCCCCTGCGCGCTGAAAATTACCCAGGTGATTAACCTCCGCTGCTCCAATTTTGGAGTGGAGAAAACAAGGAGATGATCACAAGCAAAGCAAGCGCGGCAAAGTTGAGCCGTTCTGAAACAGCGTGGGTAAGGCCGCTTGCTGTCCTACGCGGCTTTACCCAACGCAACCTTCCGGGAGGCCAATGACTATGAAATTGAGCTACACTTATCCACAGCCGCCACCATAAACCGGCGGCTCAAAGTGCCTGGGTAAAACTCAACGCGCAGGACTGGGTAATTTTAAACGCGCACCGACAATAGACTCAAGTAGGTCAATACCGAACACCATAAACAAAAAAGCCCTCACAAGGAGGGCTTTTCTGTTTATGGGAGTCTGACGATGACCTACTTTCACATGCGGACGCACACTATCATCGGCGCGGGGCCGTTTCACTGTCCTGTTCGGGATGGGAAGGAGTGGGGCCGGCCCGCTATGGTCGTCAGACATTACGGTTGTCGGTAATCAGGATTCGGGAGTCAGGGTTCAGCCTGACGCCCGGATACTGCCCGACGCATTCCGGAAGAAGTAAAGTGTGTTTTGATCGTTTTGCGAGACCGGTTACGGGGTGCAGGGTGCGGGATACGGTTTATTGTGCGCCGCTTCGCGGCGCGCATTGACCGATACCCGATACCCGATACCTGAAACCAGATACCTGTTCTTGCTCAATGTTATAGGGTCAAGCCGCACGGGCAATTAGTATCGGTTAGCTCAACGCATCGCTGCGCTTCCACACCCGACCTATCAACGCGGTGGTCTTCCGCGACCCTTCAGGGGGATCAAGTCCCCAGGGAAGTCTCATCTCGAGGCGAGTTTCCCGCTTAGATGCTTTCAGCGGTTATCTCTTCCGTATATAGCTACCCGGCGATACGACTGGCGTCATAACCGGTACACCAGAGATACGTCCACTCCGGTCCTCTCGTACTAGGAGCAGGCCCCCTCAAACTTCCAGCGCCCACGGCAGATAGGGACCAAACTGTCTCACGACGTTTTAAACCCAGCTCACGTACCACTTTAAATGGCGAACAGCCATACCCTTGGGACCGGCTACAGCCCCAGGATGTGATGAGCCGACATCGAGGTGCCAAACTCC
>JACRPU010000046.1 GCA_016223025.1 Nitrosomonadales bacterium
GTGAATGGTGGCGGGTCGAGTTAGGTTTCGCGGTCCGAAGCCTTCAAAAAGTTTCGCGACCTCAGCCCCTGCGCGACAACGCACACCCGTAGTGTCTTTCATTATCGGGGGCGCTGCGCTACTGCTGCATGAAAGTTAGGAGAGAAGCATCATGCTCAAACAAACTTTGATTGCAGTAGCCATAGGCGCTTTGGCGTTGAGCGCGCAGAGCGCGATGGCGCAACAATTTAATGGCGGCCTTCCTGCCGCTTGGACCTGCGTAGGCAGTTGCGGTACTTCCGGCGCCGACGGTGTGGTGATACTGCCGCCCAACCCCCTGAGCAACCAATATGGGTGGGTGTCAACCTCTCAAGGCGTAACCGGGGTCAGCCCCTTTAACCCTCCGGCTTCCGAGGCAGGCAATACGAATGGCTCAACACTAACGTCTAATGCATTCCACGCAAACGCTGGTGATCAACTGGATTTTTACTTCAATTACGTGACCAGCGATGGCGGAACCTTCACAGACTATGGCTGGTCCCGCCTGTTGAACGCTGGAGATTCCTCCTTGGCGGCCATCCTTTTCACCGCTCGCACCGAGCCGTCTGGCTCCATCATCCCCGGGCAGGACCTGCCTGCTCCCAATGCTACTTTGGCGCCATCCGGCGTACCCATTATTGATGCCGGGTACAGCCCGCTCGTTGGGGGCGGCTCGGATACCGGCCCCAACTGGACACCGCTGGGATCGGGGGGGGACGGCAAATGCTGGGATGCGGGTTGCGGCTATACCGGCTGGGTTCTGGCAAGCTACACCATCGCCACGGCGGGCGCTTACAGGCTGGAGTTCGGCGTAACCAACTGGGATGACCAGGCATGGGATTCAGGCATGGCATTCGATGGGGTCACCATTGCAGGTGTTCAAGTTGATGACGATACAAGACGCGAACCGGAATATGATGATGACAACTACGCGCCGGTTCCGGAACCCGAAACCTACGCCATGCTGCTGGCGGGCTTGGGTTTGCTGGGATTTACCGCGCGCCACAGGAAGCAAAGCGTCTAACCAGATTTGCCGCGAAATAAACCTGCTCCGCTCGCCCTGCGCCTGTTACGGCGCAGAAAAACAAAACCGGCGAGCTACGCGAAACCCGGGAAGCGAACACCGGCATTCTGCTCGCGCCCACGGAATACCTGCGCGAGTGGCTGGCGAAACTGCGGAACAGCAACGCCCAGGGCGAGTACTACCTCACCGATATAGTCGGCATGGCCGCCAGGCAAGGCACCGCGTCCATACCGTGCAGCCCGCGCACGAATGGGAGATTCTGGGCATCAACAGCAAGGCGCAACTGGCCGCGCTGGAGCGCACCTGGCAGCGCGAGCAGGCGCAACGCCTGCTGGAACAGGGCGTCACCCTGGCCGACCCGGCGCTCACCCTGGCCGACCCGGCGCGCCTGAGTAAAGGTTCCAGGCTCGAATTTCCCAATCAAAATTGTAGAAAACGTGTTCTGTAGTGTTTACTGAAGCCAGCTTCTTGATGAAGCAATGCGGTGAATTCTTGCTGCGTCAGCAGTATCCTTCATGCACCTTGCCGTTTGGCAATTCAATCGCGGTAGGCCGCCAGCCCGCGAGAAATGAACAACCCCGTGCCAAAAGCACGGGGTTGTTCATTGTCTCGCCCCAAGTTGAAGTTTATCGCCGGCGCATCGGTCTGCATCATGAGCATATCATTTCACTCCCCGCCAATCCGTGAATACCTGCGTTAGCCCGCAGCCAAATGCTTTTCCAGGTCAGAACAGAATTTCCACCAGGGTAATGTCGTCGCCAAAATCCACCCCGCCGCGATGTGTTTCCAGCAGCTTCAGCAAGTCTTCCGGCGCGTTCGATCCGGCAGCCATCCGGCACAGAAAATCCTCAACCCGCGCGCTGCCAAACAGCTCGCCTTCCGGGCTGCCCATCTCGGCAACCCCGTCGGAAAAGATATACAGCCGGTCTCCTTCCACGACATCGAGCGACGCCTGGCTACCCAGGATGTCAATTTGCTCCAGAACGCCTAATGGCGTGCTCCGCGACTCGAACCTTTTTTGCGCCTTGCATTCCCGCACAAGAACGCATTGCGGCATACCGGCATTCCAGAGCCTGGCTTCTTTCCTGTCTGCGGAAATTTCGGCAAGGCAGCAGACCATGAATACGTTGGCGGGCAACTGCCGGTACATCACGGTATTGATTTCCTCCAGCGTCGTTTCCACGCTTTTGCCTTCCAGCAGCCGGGTATAGAAAACGTAGGTAATCAACGGTGCGGCCACCGCCGCCGGCAAGCCGTGCCCGGTGAAATCGCCGGCCAGCACCCACTGCCGCCCGTCCGGCGTAAACGAGGAAAGGAGAATATCCCCGTTGCTGCGGTTTACCGGAGAAACCAGATAGCGCAAAAACCGGTCATCGAAATGCCTGCACGCGCGCATGCGCGCGATGATGTCTTCCACCAGCTCTCTTTCCTGGAGCAGCGCGCGGTTTTGTTGCTCCAGCCTTACCCTGGCATCGCGCAGTGCCAGATGGGTGTGGGCTCGCGCCCGCACGATGGAGGGATTGACAGGTTTGGTGAGATAGTCAACCGCTCCCAGTTCCAGCCCTTTCAGCTCGCCTTCCATTTCGGAAATGGCAGTGACGAAAATCACCGGGATGCCGCGCGTGTTTTCGCTCTCCCGCAACCGCCGCATGACCTCGTAGCCATCCATTTCTGGCATCATGATATCCAGCAGGATCAGGTCCGGCCTGGGCTCGGTTGCGGCAATCTTTAACGCCAGCGCGCCGTTCAATGCCGGGCGGACGATATAGTCGTTTTTCAGCGTTTCCTTCAGGACATCAATGTTTGCCGGCGTGTCGTCCACGACGAGGATGGATGGTTTTTTCATAGATTGTTGACTTGTGGCATCAGCCGTCAGCCCATACAGTTTTGTGCCTCTTAACAAAGTGCAGCAAGGCTTGGGGTTACATACTACAGACAGCCAGCGGTTCATGGAAGCTCAACGGGGCTCCAAGCGTGCGCGCCAATACTAACGTGAAACTCGCGCAGCGAGATTCACGTTAATACCACGGCTAATACCGCCAACAGGCTTCCCATGCCCGCCGTGGTAAAATGCGCGCCTTTTCCACTCCCCGTTATTATTTGGAAGGCTTGCCATGTTCTCCAGAAGAAACACCATCGCCCACACCGACCCGGAACTCTGGGCGGCAATCCAGAACGAAAACCGCCGCCAGGAAGACCATATTGAGCTGATCGCCTCCGAAAACTACGCCAGCCCGGCGGTGATGGAGGCGCAGGGCTGCCAGATGACCAACAAGTATGCGGAAGGCTATCCGGGCAAGCGCTATTACGGCGGCTGCGAATATGTGGACGTGGCCGAGCAACTGGCGATCGACCGCGTGAAGGCGCTGTTCGGCGCGGAATATGCCAACGTGCAGCCGAATTCCGGTTCGCAGGCGAACCAGGGGGTGTACATGTCGGTGCTTAAACCCGGCGACACCATCCTCGGCCTGTCGCTGGCGCATGGCGGGCACCTGACGCACGGCGCGTCGGTCAATGCCAGCGGCAAGCTGTACAACGCCATCCAGTACGGCCTGAACGAAAAAGAGGAGATCGATTACGACCAGGTGCAGGCATTGGCCACGGCGCACAAGCCGAAGATGATCGTGGCAGGCGCGTCGGCCTACGCGCTGGTGATGGACTGGAAGCGCTTCCGCGCGATCGCCGACAGCGTCGGCGCGTACCTGTTCGTGGACATGGCGCACTACGCCGGCCTGATCGCGGCGGGCGTGTACCCCAGCCCGGTCGGCATCGCGGATTTTGTCACCACCACCACCCACAAGACCCTGCGCGGCCCGCGCGGCGGCGTTATCCTCGCCAAGGCGGAATACGAGAAAGTGCTGAACTCGGCCATTTTCCCCGGCATCCAGGGCGGCCCGCTGATGCATGTCATCGCGGCCAAGGCGGTAGCGTTCAAGGAAGCGGCCGGCAAGGAATTCAAGACCTACCAGAGACAGGTGGTGGACAACGCGCGCGTGATGGCCAAGGTGCTGCAGGAGCGCGGCTTGCGCATCGTGTCCGGGCGCACCGATTGCCACCTATTCCTGGTGGACTTGCAACCCAAGAACATCACCGGCAAGGACGCCGAGGCGGCGCTGGAGCGAGCGCACATCACGGTAAACAAGAATGCCATCCCCAACGACCCGCAAAAGCCGTTCGTCACCAGCGGCATCCGCATCGGCAGCCCGGCAATCACCACGCGCGGCTTCCAGGAGCTGGAAGCCGAGAAGCTGGCGCACCTGATCGCCGACGTGCTCGACGCGCCGCATGACGATGCCGTGATCGCGCGCGTAACGGGCGAAGTGAAGAAGCTGTGCGAGAAATTTCCGGTGTATGGAGAGTAAGCCAGTAGCCTGTAGCAGGTAGCGTGTAGCCACCCCCGGCTTTTGCTACCAGCTACCAGCTACCAGCTACCAGCTATGAAATGCCCCTTCTGTAAAGGCCCCGACACCCAGGTGGTGGACACGCGCGAGAGCGAGGAAGGCGACAGCATCCGCCGCCGCCGCCGCTGCCTCTCCTGCGAAAAACGCTTCACCACCTTCGAGACGGTGGAGTTGCGCATGCCGCAGGTGGTCAAGCAGAACGGGATGCGCAGCGAGTTCGACGAGGAAAAGCTGCGCACCAGCTTCGCGCGCGCGCTGCACAAGCGCCCGGTTCCCACCGAACTGGTGGATGCCGCGATTGATAACGTGACGCAGAAAGTTTTCGCGCTCGGCGAGCGCGAAGTCGGCTCGCGCCAGATCGGCGAAATGGTGATGAAGGAATTGCTGCGGCTGGACAAAGTGGCTTACATCCGCTTCGCTTCGGTGTACAAGAGCTTCCAGGATGTGGGCGATTTCGCCGAAGCGGTCGAGGCCGTGCGCAAGACCCCGGCGCGGCGGAAGCCAAAACAAACCTAGCATTATTTCCAGCTCATGTTCAGTCATCAGGACAGCGTGTGGATGGCGCGGGCGCTGCGCCTGGCGGAGCGCGGCCTGCACACCTCCAGCCCCAACCCGCGCGTCGGTTGCGTGCTGGTGCGCGATGGCGAGGTGCTGGGCGAGGGATGGCACGAGCGCGCCGGAGAACCTCATGCTGAAATCCATGCGCTGCGCGCGGCGGGCGAGGCGGCGCGCGGCGCGACCGCCTATGTCACGCTGGAGCCATGCAGCCACCATGGCCGCACCCCGCCTTGCGCGGATGCGCTGATACAAGCAGGCGTGGCGCGCGTGGTGGCGGCGGCGCAAGACCCCAATCCGCAGGTGGCCGGGCAAGGCATAGAGAAGCTGCGCGACGCGGGCATCGAAGTGGAATGCGGCTTGATGGAAACCTCCGCGCGCGAACTGAATATCGGTTTCTTTGCGCGCATGGCGCGCGGCATGCCGTGGGTAAGGAGCAAAATCGCGGCAAGCCTGGACGGGCGCACCGCGCTGGCCAACGGCGCGAGCAAGTGGATCACCGGCCCGGCCGCGCGGCAGGATGTGCAGCGCTGGCGCGCGCGCTCCTGCGCCGCGCTCACCGGCATTGGTACTGTACTCGCGGACAATCCCCAACTCAATGTGCGGGGCATCGAGACTTCGCGCCAGCCGCTACGCGTGGTGGTGGACAGTTATTTGCGCCTGCCGCTGGATGCGCGCATTCTGCATGCGCCGGAGGCCGGGAATGCCGGAAAAGTTCTGGTTTATACCGGCACGCGGGACGACAGGAAAATCGCCGCTCTCGAAAACACGGATGCACAAGTGGCGGTACTGGCGGATGCAAACGGGCGAGTGGATCTGGGCGCCATGCTGCGCGATCTTGCTGCGCGCGGCTGCAACGAAGTGCTGGTGGAGGCAGGCAGCGGGTTGAACGGCTCGCTGCTGCAAGCCGGGCTGGTGGATGAGCTGGTGCTGTACTTTGCCCCGCAGTTGCTGGGGGACGGGGCGCGCGGCATGGCGGCGCTGGGTGAATTAACGGCACTCGACCAGCGTATCGAACTGGAATGGCAGGATGTGCGCAATGTCGGCAAGGATTTGCGCATCGTTGCGCGCGTGAAGAAATAATTGCTTGTCATTCCCGCGAACGCGGTAATCCATCTGTTTGACGTGAACCTCGCGCAGCGAGACAAAACCTTTTTGCCCGCTACGCGGGAGCCATTCAATTAACTGGATTCCCGCTTACGCGGGAATGACGTAATAAAGGGAGTTTGGAAATGTTCAGCGGCATCATTGCAGATGTAGGCACCATTACCCGCGCCGAAGACCGCAACGGGGGATTGCGCCTTACCGTGGCTACCCGGGCGCTCGGCATGGAAGATGTGGGTCTGGGCGACAGCATCGCGGTGAACGGTGTGTGCCTGACCGCGGTGGAGAAGGGGGGCGATTCGTTCACCGTGGATGTGTCGCGCGAAACGCTGAACTGTACGGTCGGCCTGGAGCGGCAAGGAGCGCGCGTCAACCTGGAAAAGGCGCTGCGCCTGGCAGACCGGCTGGGCGGCCACCTGGTGAGCGGGCATGTGGACGGGGTCGGCGAGGTGGTGGAATTCAGCGACCTCGCCGAGAGCTGGAAGCTCGCCGTGCGCGCCCCGCAACCGCTGGCGAAATATATTGCGGTAAAAGGCTCCATCACCATCAACGGCGTCAGCCTGACGGTGAACCAGGTTGAGGGTGCGGTGTTCTGCGTCAACCTGATCCCGCACACGCTGGCCGTGACCACGCTGAACGAGCTGCGCGCAGGCGCGCGGGTAAACCTGGAAATAGACCTGATCGCGCGTTACGTCGAGCGGATGCGCGAGGTTTAATATAGCGCAGCGCCGATATGTGTACCGCCCCTTTGCACTTGCTCACAACATGACAAGATAGGTGGATTCCGGGTTGCTCTCCAACAACCGGATGTCTTCCAGCTTGTGTTGCGGAGGATAAATTCGATCTGTCTGGTGGTGCAGTTGCCACGACGAACCCAAACAACCTTTGGCGGTGAACCGTACAACAGGCTCATCTCGTGAAAATCCGAATCCTTGCTGACCAGGATGTAGCAGTGTTCTCTTGCATACTCCCATGCCTCGCGATCCGGCGCTGCACCCAGCCCAATCCGGGCGACATGCCGGGATTGCGGGAAAATATCCGCCAATCCCGAAACAAGCGAAGGCGCAAGGTTCTCGTCAAACAGGAGTTTCAAGCATTCACCGCAAGCTGGTGATGTTCGCGGTCGGCGGCGTAAGCCAGGCAGGCCTGTATGTCCTCGGGCGTCATGCCTGATGCGAGATAATCCAGCACGTCATAAACCGTGATGCGCAGCCCGCGTATGCAGGGCTTGCCGCCACGCTTTCCCGGCTCAATGGTGATGCGTTCTTTATAGTTCATGCCAGCCTCCAGAATAGTCGCAGTTTAACGTAATGGAATGGGCGCCCACTTCCCAATATGGCATCAAAGTGCCAAAGAAGCGGTGGCTTTACTACCGCTAACCATAGAAAGGGGCATCCAAAAATGAAAACTACGACAATTGGCATTGATCTGGCAAAAATTGTTTCAGATACCCGGTGTGGATGAGCGCGCCAAGGTGGCGGTGCGCAAGCAATTGAAGCGCGCAGAGATGGCGAAAGCACTTCGCCAAACTGGAGCCGTGCTTGATCGGTATGGAGGTCGGGAGTCTGGCTCGAACTGCCGCTAAGCCCGGCAATGCCGCCAAGAAATAATCCCCAGCACCAACATCCGTACTCTTGCCAGTCCCGGTTACCGAAGCAACGATTTCGCTGGTTTCAAGGTCAACCAGTGCCAGGGTTATCTGGGTATCGGGAAATTTCACCGCGCCTGCCGCACATCATCCAGGCTCGCTGCGGTTCTTCGCGGGAGATGGAAATAATTTCGAGCGCGGCCCCTTTCCTTCAATACGCCGTTCTTCAAGCGCGAACAGGTCAAGATTTTCTGCAATCGTGCGGTCGCGGCTAAGGCTGTTTTTGCCAGGCTCGGTCAAGGTGCCGCGATATTCGCGCATCTGCTCCGGCGTCAGGTCATCCACATAGGCCAGACCTTTCCGGATCAATTCGACCGCATATCCGCTTTCAAATACCGCTGTCAATGCCACTTATTGATGCCATGATGCGTCACCGGGGATGGGCGGAATTGGCTTTGGAGTGCGGCGGGTGTCAACTCCGCATCCGGCTTGCCGGATAGCGGATTGCCTACCTTTGGTGCTTGCCGCCGCTCTTGCACCCTGCGGGTGTTCTAAAGCGGGAGCAAGCTCCCGCACTCCAAAATTTCAGAGGCTCCCTGAAGATTATTCGGCAGCAGTTTGAATCGCTCCCCGGATTTGCAGCCGATTTCCTTTATGCCAAACATGCTGCTAGAATCTCTCCCGCTGTCGCATTGGTTTCTGGTTGGCTCGCCGTAACGCCGCCCTTGTCTTCTTCGGAAGGCGGGCCGGGTCTGACGGCCAGCGTGTAGCCGGCCCGTTTCTGTTGCGGCGGAATGTACCGTATCAAAGCGCTGCCAACGGCAGGTCAGCAGATCATTGAGGTGCGAAGTTCCAGCCGTTTCGCGGGATTTATCCCCGCTTCGGGCTGCCGGGGCTTGCCATCCGCGCGGATTCCCTGCGGGATTTTGCGCGCGTTTCTTCAAGTCTGCCTTTCCTTCCTCGATTTCTGGCCGCGCCCTTTTTGTGTTGGTTAACCGGAATCAGGGAGGGTAAATGTTTGCGCGAATATTATTGTTGCTGAGTATGCTGTTTGTGTTCCCCGGCGCGGCGCTAGCCAAGGAAAGAAGCGGGGAGGTCTCCATCGCCGTCACGGTCGCCGCGCCGGATGACAGCAAGGATGTGAGGGTCTGGATACCCTATCCGGTTTCCGGCAGCGCGCAGGATATTTCTGACGTGAGGGTTGACGGCAACTTCACGCAAAGCGGCGTTTATGGCGAAAAAGAAACCGGCAACCTCGCCCTGTATGCCGAGTGGTCAACACCGGCCAAGGAGCGGGCAATCACCCTGACTTTCAACGTCACCGCGAAAGAGCAGGTAAAAAGGGATCTCCCCGCAAGCGAGCCGGAAATTCCCGCTGAAATCCGGGAATATCTCAAGAGCACCGCGTTCATTCCGACTGACGGCAAGATCCGCAAAATCGCCCTCAGCGTCACCAACGACCGGCAGAAAATCAGCGAAAAGGCTCGCGCCGTTTACCGGTGGGTCGTCGAGAACACGGTGAGAGACCCGAACGTCAAGGGGTGCGGCACGGGCGAAGTGGAAAAAGTGCTCGCCAAAAAAGGCGGGAAATGCGCCGACATCAGCTCGGTCTTCGTTTCGGTCGCACGGGCAGCGGGCGTGCCGGCGCGCGAAGTTTTCGGTTTGAGGCTGGGCAAGAAGGATGAAGAGGACATGAGCGGCGGGCACCATTGCTGGGCCGAGTTCTATGCGCCCGGCTACGGCTGGGTTCCGGTGGATCCTTCCGATGTCAGGAAGGTCATGTTGGCCGACAAACTGGATCTCAACGGCGCCCAGAAATTCCTGGACTACTATTTTGGCGCGGTGGATGAATACAGAATCGAACTGGCCAGAGGCGGCAGGGGCTATTTTCTGAACCCGCGCCAGAACGACGGTCCGCTGAACTACTTCATGTATCCCTACGCCGAAGTGAACGGAAAGTCGCTTGAATGGCTGGCCGCCCAGACCGATTTGAAATTCAAGGTGATATTCAAGGCGCGTTGATCGCGCGTGAAAGCAATTTGTTAATTCATTTTTAAACGTGGAGGCAGTGATGAAAAACCCAGTATTTGTTGCAGCATTATTTTCGATTATGTTTGCTCCGGGCGTGATTGCAGCAGAAGCTGTTACCATTACCGGCGATCCATGCACGGTGCCGTTGGCCGAAAAACTGGGGGCCGCATTTACGAAAAAGACCGGAACAGAAGTGAAGGTCGAGGCCGCGTCTTGCGGTGCCGGCATTTACAAGGCCAGCAAGGGGTTAGTCAATGTCGGCGTGAGCACCCATGAAGTCGTGCTCTCCTACCTCCCGGAAGGAACCGAGAATACCGTTATAGCCAAGGCGCCCACCGTCGTGCTGGTCAACAAGGCAAACCCGGTAAACGACCTCAAGTTGCAGGAACTCAAGGATATTCTCTCCGGCAAGGTAAAGAACTGGAAAGAAGTCGGCGGCAATGATCTGGAAATAAAGAATGTCCTCCTGCAGCCATGCACAACCACCATCTTTCCCAAAAGATCGGCGCCGTTCGGCAAAGACATAAAGCGATTGACTCTGGATAAGCCCGGAAATCCCGTAGCGGGAACCAACAAGCTGGTTGAAGAAAACGAGGGTGCCATGGGACTCCAGATTTACGGTTACGAAAGCCCCGGCGTCAAAGTTGTGACCGTAGATGGCTATCTGCCCGATGCGAAGACATTCCCTTCAAAGTATGATTTTTACCAGGACTACAACGTGGTCACGAAGGCAGGAGCAAGCAGCGATACCAAAGCCTTCGTTGATTTTGCCCTGAGCCCGGAAGGGCAGGAAATCGTGGCCTCGCTGAAGCACATCGGGGTGAAGAAGTAGCGCGGGTTTAATCACCCCGGACGGTTGTCAGTCTCCCTTGTAGGGGTGTCCCCAGACACCCCTTTTTTTGCCCGCAAGCGGATTAGTTTCTGCGCCGGTAAGTGACGAGGTGATATTCCAGCGCCTGCGGCTCTATCTGGCTGCGCCGCTCGCGCGAGACTTCCTGCCACGCACCCCTGTCAAGCTCCGGGAAATGCGCATCGCCTTCCACCTGCTGCTGGAGCTCGGTGAGATAAAGCGTATCCGCGAACAGCAAGGCTTGCGCGTACAGTTCCGCGCCTCCGGCAATAAAAACTTCCTCATCCCCTGCGCAAGCAGCGATAGCTTCTTCCAGCGAGTGCGCGACAAGGCAGCCTGGCGGCAGTTCCAGTTCCCGGTTGCGCGTCACCACCACCGTGGTGCGCCCCGGCAGCGGCTTGCCGATGGAATCGAATGTCTTGCGCCCCATGATGATGTGGTGCCCCATGGTGAGCGTCTTGAAATGCCTGAGGTCTTCCGGGATGCGCCACGGCAGGGTGTTGTTGATGCCGATGGTGCGGTTCTGCGCCATCGCGGCGATGACCGAAAGCTTCATCGCTTTTCCTTGGCCTTATCCGTTGGAACCGGTTTGCCGCGCGCCCGCTCTTCCGCCACTTTTGCTTCCCACTCCCATACCGCCGATTGCGCCTTGCGCCGGTAAGGGTCATCGGCGGGCGCGAGATGCAGGTAGGTGCGCATGGCGCCGAGCGCGCCGGGCAGGTCGTTCAACCCCTCCAGCGCCTCGGCCAAACCGAAATAAGCGTTGACCTGATTCCTGCGCAACGCAAGGGCGCCCTCGAAAAAATCCCGCGCGACGGCGTAGCGTTCCAGGCCAATCAGGGCAAACCCGCTGTTGACGTGCGCCTCCGGCATTTCCGGCGCCAGTTCCAGCACGCGGTGAAAATCGGAAATCGCTTGCTCGTACTGCTTCGCGTTGAGTGCGGCCACGCCCTGCCGGAAACGCTGACTGATTTCGGCTTCCGTTTTTTCCATGGCATGGATGGCGCGCGCCTGCTTGCCTCCATCCGCAACCGGGGCTTGCAGCCAGCCGGGCAGATAGGCGATGGCGATGCCCCCGGCGATAATCGGTACAGCGGTAAGCGCCAGCGCCCGCAAGCGCACATCGCGCACTCTTGCCCGCGAAGTATTCTGTTGCTCCCCTCGAGGTGCGTTGCCGGAATCAGCCATTACACTGCCCCTTTGTGTGGCGCCGTGGAAACGAACGGCACGCCGAAAAAGGTTAAGAAAGCCAGAGCGAAAACCGCCAGCACCATGAGCGCCCCGGTGCGCGGAGACACCTTATACGCCACGCGCGCATGCAGCGCAAAAGCCAGGCTCAGCCAGGTCAAAAACGACCAGGTTTCGAGCGGGTCCCAGGCCCAGTACCGCCCCCACGCATCCTGCGCCCAGATGGCGCCCGCGATCAGCATGAGGGTTTCAAAAATCATGCCGATGGCCATGAAGCGGAAGGACAGCTCGTCGAGGCGGCTGTCGTCCGGCAAGCGCGCGAAGCGGCTGCCCGCCTGGCGCGCCTCCCGCAGCAGGATTACGCCAGAAATGCCAACCGCCACCAGCACGTTGCCCAGGAACAATTTGCCAAAGGCGATATGCACGAACAGCCACACGGTGTGATAGGTCGCCGGCAGGTGGCCCTCGTGCGGGCTGGTCACCAGCAGCCAGCCCATCATCACGAAAAGGATCGGCATGACCACCGCAGCGGTCGGGCGGATTGCGGGGATGCGCCAATAAGCCAGCAGATAAATTGCCAGGAGACTCCAGATGTTGCTCAACAGAATCTCGAACATCGTGATGTAGGGGCCGTGTCCCAGGCGCTCCCAGCGCAGCGCGATGGAAACCGTATTCAGCGCCAAACCGGGAACCAGCAGGGCCAGCACCGCTTTTTCGTGCGGCTTGCGCAGCACCACCCCAAAAATTGCCAGCGAGCCCGCCAGCACATAAATTACCAGCGACGCCCACAGAGTTAGCGGTTCCCAGTCCATCGCCATGCTAACTTGTTCCGGTTGACGGTTTGTCCCACGGACGAGCGGAAAACCTGCTCCAGAAATGCCAGGCCAAACTTATCACCGCCAGCAGGCAGGCGGCGAACAGCCAGGGCAAGGTGAAATCGTAGAACACGGTATATCCCATCCAGTTGCGCAATCCGTTGTATTCCAGTACGCCTTCCGCGAGGCGCACCCGCTCGCCCGGCCCGAGTTCGTGCCGCTCCTCTCCAACCCGCACCACGATCCGGTGCGCGGAGGGCAGGCGGAACTCGGAAGGCTGCGCCGGATCGAGTATCACTTCATCGAACTGAAGCATGACCCACAGCGGTGTCCTGCTGTCCGGCGGAGTCCATTCTATCGCCTGCTTGTGCTCGTGCAGGGGGTAGGCCGGCAAATGCACCGTGCCGGTCACGGGCGCCGCGCCGGAGCCGGGATGCCAGGTAAAGGTAGGCGCAAAGCCTTTGTTGTGGCTGGTGTAAAAGCGGTAGCCCGACAATACGAGCGGATTCTGGTCGCCGATCACCGCTCGCCGCAACTGCCCGTCCGGCGCCATCCATGCGACCCGGTTACGGGTTGCGCCCCGGCGCACCCCTTTCGCGTAATGGATGGTAAAGCCCTCGTTGCTGAAACGCAGGGCATGCAGCCGCCGAGGGTGCCAGGGGCCGCTTTCTTCCTGCGTCAGTTGCCCTTCAAAGACCTCGCCTTCGGCCAGTTCCAGTTGCCCCTTGAGATAGGTAAGGCGGCCTGCGGCGATCAGCAGGATGAGGGCGATAAGCGCGAGGTGAAATATCAGCAGCGCGGTTTTGCGCCGGAATACCGGGTTGGTTGCCACCGCAGCGATGAGGTTGCCCGCAAACGCGCCGAGCGGAACGGCCAGCGCCCAAATGGTTGGAGTTGCCGACAAGTAGGCCGCCACGATTCCCGCACCCAGGGCGGCGAGAATCACCAGCGTAAGCTTCAGGGAAGCGAGAGCGGTCAGTATCCGCCGTCCGGTACCCGAGGAAGAATTCTCCGGCAAAACGTCAATCCGTTTGTTGCGTCAGCCAGGACAGCTTTCCATCATGGCGGATTCGCGCAGTTCTCGGTGATGTCGGCGGGATTGCCGGTGCCCTTCATCCAGGTCAGGCCGACTTTTCCGTTCCCCGGCGCGCCGGGAGAGCCGCAATCATTGGCCGCCCATTGGCCGCTGGGCTTGAAGTTGATGACCTTGAGCACCGCATTCAGGTAGTAGGGCGCCTGGTTGTACGCCGCCGTGGTGCTGTTGCGCACCTGGGTTCCCGCCACCTGTCCCGCCTCGGGGCCGACGTCGTTCAGGTTCACCAGCAGCGCCTTGTTCTTCCAGCCGTGAGGCACGGCCGCGTGGCACCAGTTGCAGACCATTCTGCCGATTTTCTGGAAGTGCAGCGTATGGCCATCCTTGATGTTGGGTGGAGACACCTCCCCGCCCAGCCAGAAACCGGTACGCGCGCCCCCGCCTCCCGCATAGGTATTGTAGTTATGGCACTTGAAGCACAAGCCGGAGGATTGCCCGGTGCCGGTCGCCGAGTTCCACGCGCCCTTCAGGATGAAGTTGTTGGCGGAGCCGTGGGAGCCCCAGGGTTTGCCGGGGTCGGGGATCACCGACGTTGCCGAAGTTACGTTGGATCCGTGGCAATCATCGCAGTACATGGTCTGGTTGCCGACATCGTTGCTCCAGGGGAGTGTGAAAATGGAGGTTGGCGTAATGCCGCCGCGAATTGCGCCGGTGCGCCCGGTGTTATCCATCACCGGGTGCCAGCTCCGGTAATTCATCTGGACGCCGTTGGCATAGGCGGGTGCCGCGCCGGAATCAACGGTGGGCAGTTCGCCCTTGTGGAACATTGGCGCCTGAAATTCCTTTGCCTGGTTGGTATAGAAATTCAGGCCGTTGGTGCCGGCGGGAGTGAGGCTGCCGCCCATCGTTTGCAGCGGCGGGCGATCCGACGAAAACTCCACCAGGTTGTTGTCGCTGTACCCGTAATCCGAATGGCATTTCAGGCAAATCTGGTATTCGCGCGTGACGTAAGGTGCGCTGGTCAAGGTATTGGTGCTCACGCCGGGGTCGCCGCGCTTGACTTCGTAGCTGGTCGGCAAGTCGTTGAAAGAAGCCGACCCGTACATCGGCTCCACCCCGAAGGTGCCGCGCAGCGCGCCGGAAGCGATGTTGGTGTGAGTATATCCGGACGAATCGGTGTGTCTGTGCGTGCCGGAAGCATCCGGCGTGGCGGCCAGATTGGGCGGCGCGAAGGTGTTGAACTTCACCGTCCGGTGCGGGTTGTGGCAGTCGCTGCATTCGGCGTGGCGGTTGTTGAGATTGCCCGCGCCCAGCTTCGAGCGGCGCTCGACAAAATCCGCGCCGCACTTGTTGGTCGTGCCGGAACAATCCACCGATTCGGCGGGAATCCCGCCGACAGAAAAGTTGCCGCCAATGTCATGCGCCTCCATGCCCGCCGCCTGTTCGGACGACTTAATCGGCATATGCCTACCCCCGATCTGGGTGTAATCGCTCTTGATGTCCGGAACAGTCGTCAGCGGCGTGATGGCCGTGCCGGCATCGTTGGAGTGGCATTGGTAGCAGGTTTCCTCCATCGCCGATCCGCCGCCGGTCTTGGGCGTGGCGGTGCTGTCGGTGCCCTCGCGCAGCAACTGGCGGCTGCCCTGCACGGCGTGGGTGTCATGGCAATTCAGGCAGGAAGCCTGCCATACCCGCAGGTTGGTCGGCGCGCCGTCGGCGACCTTCGGAAACTCGCGCTGGGTGGCAGCCAGGTCGGTGTAGGTTTGCGTTGCGACCAGCGGGTTGGCATGAGCCGAGTAGGCCCAGGTGCCGCCGTTTTGATCCTTGTCGTGGCAGGCCACGCAATTGATGTCGCCCGCGCTGTTATAAATGGGAACCGGCGTGGCAGCCTGGAAACGGTTCAGCCGCAGGAACTTCTGGTTGCCTTCCGCCGGGTTGGTTTCGCGCAGATGGGGATCGTGGCAGGCGGCGCACTGGATTTGCCCCACACCTCCCGCTCCGGTCGGCTCCAGCGGCGCCTTGGGCTTCAGGTTGAGGTTGCGTATGCCGATGATGGTGCCCATCCCGGCGGGGTACTGCTGGTTGATGTCAACCGTGCGCAGCTCGCCGTCGCGGTCGGACAGGGCGGCGGTATAACTCACCGAAATCGGATGGTCGTTAGTGAGGTCTACCCCCAGATTGCGCGTATATCCGGTCGAGGTGCCGCTGCCCGGCGCCATCACGCCGCCCGTGTCGGTGCCCGTCATTTCGATCGCCTGGGTGCCCGGTGCGGTATTCGATCCCAGGCCGTTCAGCACGTTCACGTTGCCGATGGCCAGCGTGCCGTCATGGCAGGATAAGCAGAGTTTGGAGCTGCCGCCTGGCTGATCGAGCGTACCTTGCAGGACGTTGGCGTCGAGCGAGGACGAGGTGTATGGCGTGTAAGTCGCGCTGGAAAGCTGGCGGTTCCACAGCGGGGCCACGCCCAGAGTGGCCCCGTGCGGCGTATGGCAGAAGACGCATACCTGGGTCTCGGTGGTGGCCTTGAGGGTGCGGGTCGGTACCGTGCCGCCGGAATACGCGGATCCGTCGGGTATGGCGGACAGGTTGTGCCTAGTGCCGCGCACATCCGAAATGCGCGCGCCAAATACGCCCCCGCTGAGCAGCAGCAAAGCGGCGGCACCTGCCGCCAAACGGGTAATCCTGTTTCGCGCAAGCGGGAAACGGCTTTTTGAATGTTCTTTAGAGTTACTCACTTTCAGCTCCTCCGCCCAGAAATTGGAAAAGCGACACGCGCCCGTTGAACATGTCGGCTACGAAAACCCTGTTGCGCGCATCAATCCAGACGCCGGAAGGCAGATAAAACATGCCGGTTTCCCGCCCCATGCCGCCGATCGGCAACAGGAATTCCCCTCTCCTGTTAAACACCAGCAGGTGGTCGTAATACGACTCGACGACGTAAACATTGCCCTCGTCGTCCACCGCCACGCCTTTGGGCCGCACCAGGTTGCCCACATGCAGCCCGCGCTCGCCGATTATCAGCCTCGCCTTGCCGGATTCGGCATCCAGCACCTGCACCCGCGCATTCATGGTGTCGGCGACAACCAGCTCGCCTTTCACCAGTGTCAAATAGGTCGGGTAGTTGAACTCCCCCGGCTTGTCGCCCTGCCTGCCCAACGTGCGCAGCAGCCGCCCTTCCGCGTCAAACACCTTGATGTCGTGGGCGTGGGTGTCGGCAACATAAAGCTGGCGCGCCGCCGCATCGAACGCCAGGCCGACCGGCCTGCTCAGTTCGCCCGTGCCGATAGCGCCAACGCTCTTGCCCTCCCGGTTGAGCCGCGCCACAAAACCCAGCTCCGAATCGGCGACGAAAATCTCGCCCGCTTCGCCGAGCGCGATGCCGGTCGGGGCGACAAAGCGCCTGCCCGCATCGGCGGCTTCCCACACATCGAGGCGGCCTTCTTTCGGGTCAAAAACGAATACTGCCTGGCGGCTGGCGTCGGTGACGAAAATCCGCCCCTCCTCATCCACCGTTCCCGCCTGGGGGCGCTGCAGGACTACCGGCACGGCCTCCAGGTCAAACAATCCCGCCAGCCAGGAAAAGAAACCGCTGGCGCCGGTCTTTTTTTCCTGCGGCTCGCGAAAGTTTTCCTCGCCGGTCAGCTCTCCCGCATATACATAGCGCGGCACTTCGCCGCTCTCTTTGGAAGGCCAGGTCATGCGCCTGACTTCGGGCGATGCGCCGGCACCGTAATTCAACACGCCGCGCTCTGCCTTGGTGGCGCAACCCGCCAGCAGGGCGGCGGCCAGCAATACCCCCGCCCACCGGGGTAGAATTGCCGCAAAACCGCTCCGGACCGTCATTGCCAACCTCCAGTCAGCCTGCCGCGAAATAAGCTTCCGGGCAATTGTAACATGCGCCGTTCGCCCCAAAACGCGTCCGGTCGCCTACCGGCTTTCCGAGCCATCCGAGCCATCCGAGCCACTTTTGCTTCTTTTTCGGGGCGGACGGATATGAAAGGCGGCCACCTGCCCGCCCGGTCCATCTGCGACATAAAGGCTTCCTTCATCAATTGCCAATGCGCCGAATTCTGTGACATGCAATTTCCGTGCCCCATAACTGGCAACGCGTTCGCCGTGCAGATACACCCAGAGAGTCTGGTTAAAAGCATCGGCGATGAAGAGGCGGCCATACTGATCGGCAGCCAGGGCATGGGGCCGAACCAGCTCCCCCTTGCCGATGCGTTCGCGCACCCGCCCTTCCTCGTCCATGGCAACAACGCAGGAACAGCTTCTGTCAACCGCATACACGCTGCGTTCCTTGCTTGCCAGCGCCCCCCACGACACATGCTCGCCTTCACCGGCAACGGGGAAAGCGCGGCTTGCCCACCCCGGGGGGTCTATCGCAATCAGCCGCCTGCTCCTGCGGTCGCTGGCGACAATCATGCCCGAAAACTCATCCGCGACAAACTCTTCCAGATCGGCCTCGGCTTGCGGGTCGGGCAGCGTCTCCAGCAACTCCCCGTTCCGTTTGAAGTGCAGCACGGCGGCGCTTCCTGCTTCCAGCACAAGTAATGTCCGATCCGGGCCAACCTGCAAACGGGTGCGCGATGCGGCATCCATGCCGGGCAAGGCGACCAGTACCTGTAGCGTCGAATCGAAACGATATATTTTGCGCGCGCCGCTGTCAGCAATATAGAGATCGGGGCCGCGCGCGGCCAGCGACGAAGGAAAGACAAGCGCCGCGTACCCCTGCGGCTCTCCCGGCAAAGGGTCGCCGTTGCTATCCAGATGAACGGCAAGCTGCCCGCCGGTGATGGTTTTCCAGGGAACCAGCACGCGATCCTGCGCCAGTGCGGGCAAAATGCCGTACAGTATCAGTGCAACAGCCAGCGCGCCGCGAACCGCAAGCGCGCGCAGCCCCTGAAAATCATTAACGTGAAACTCGCGCAGCGAGGGCTTCGCCCTCTCTCCCTCCGGGAGAGAGTAGAGTGAGGGAACGGGCATGGCGAGTTTCATAATCATAGGTGGCTACTCGCCATGCCCGTTAGTGCCGCCGCTGATTGAAGTCTCCCCCTCCGGAGGGGCCGCTGGGGTCCTGGCTTCCGTAAAAACCGCCGGCAAGCCCCGGTCGTCCGGTATGGCAGCGATGGCAGAACTCGGCGCTCCAAGCAATTTGATTGTTGTGGCACATGCCGCAAAACTTCCCGTCTATGATTTCGCCCATGGTGATATCGTTGCTGCCGGCGCGCATCTTGAAGCCGCCTTCACTGTGGCACACGTTGCAGGTAAAGCGCAGGCGATGGAACCAGTGCGGAAACACCACCGGTCGCACACCCGCCTTGTCCGCATACCGGTTGAGCACCACGTCGCCGTATTCCCCCCGCGCCTGCGGTGCGGCCAGCACCAGACCCAGCACCAGCGCGGCCAGCCATCGTTGCGGGGCGCTCATTCGTTGCCCTGGTTCATCCGCCACTTGGGCGCCGGGCGCTCGACGTTGTGGCAAAACGGGCACTCGGTCAGCGGGAATGCCACGGCGCCGTGGCAGAGACCGCACTGCTCGCCCTGCAAGATGTTATACATGCTGATTCTGGTCTCGCCGACCCGGGACTTGAACAGTTCTTCGTGGCAGTTATCGCAGGTGAGCCACTGGGTGTGGATTTTGTGAGGAAAGCGCACGACCGGCATGCTCCCGCGCAGATCCATCAACACATCCAGATCGAGTACCTGCACCTTGTTTTCGGCAGGAAGCAGGGAACGGCGCGGGCTGATTGCGCCGCGATCCAAGGCTTTCGCCCAGAGTACACGGTTGCCGGCCTGGTGGGGGGGCAGTTCTGACAACCCGTCGCCCGGCTCTTGCAGTTCTACGATGCCCGGCCCGCGCGGATCATGTACCTGATCTCTGGACAGCGGTATCCAGTTGTCCGGGTGCTGGCCCAACGGCGTCTGGGCCTTGCTGTCAAGCGTCCATTGCCCCAGCACCGGCCACGATACGGCGGCCAGAAGGAGCGCGGAAAACATGCGGCCAGCGAGCCGGCGGGAGAGAAACCGGGTGCCGGTGCGGGGTTTCGTCAATTCTGCAATCATGTGCTTGCACGCGCGTCATAAGCTGCATGGGGAAGCCAATCCTCCATCCATCCGATCCATCCGATGCTGAATCATGAGCCTGCCGCCATTCCGGGGAAGTTCGACTCGATTTATTGCGGCACCACAAGGCCGGCGACACCCAGCGCGTTCATCAGGTATTCCGTGCCGGTGCGCACGCTTTCCAGCGCGCGCGGAAAGTTTTTTTGCTCCGCATAGCCGCGAGCCTGCTCGATTGCCTCGCGGGACTGATTGACCAGGGAATCTATAATCAGCCTGGATTCTTCCTTGGGTTTGTATTCGGCTACCGCCACCGGGACAAGCTCCGCATAACTGCGGTTGCGCTCCATCTCGAACGCATACTCCTCCGCCGGCGTTTCAAACTTCAGGGCATAATCGAGCGTGGTTGAACCCAGAACCCGGTTCAATGCGGCTCTCATGACCTGCTCGGCCTTATCCAGCGCCCGCAGCGCATCTCCCGGGCGATCTTCCCTGGCATGCTTCCTGGCGGCATCCAGCAGCCTGGAAACACCCAGAGTTGCGGCTTCATCGGTTTCGGCGCCTGCCGCGCCGGGCTTGCGCCCGGCGCTTTTCAGGTAACTGCGGTAGGACTTCTCCAGCGACTCGGCGCCTTGCAGTCTTTCCGCATACTCTGCCCGCTGCTTGGCGGCGAGCGCCGCAGCATCGGGCGCAAGCCGCCGCGCCTTGCCTATTGACGACATTGCTTCGTTAAACCGCTTCTCCGCAGCGCCGTAGTCCCCGGCTTTCAGTGCGGCGAGGGCAAGGCCATAGCTTTCCTTTGCCAGGGCAAAAAGACGCAATGCCTCGGCATCCTGGCTGGCCTGAATGCGTTCTGCGACCGCCGCATCCTCGACCAGGCTGCGCGCAAACGCCTGTTTCTGCACCAGCCCCGCAGGAGCGCCCTGCGGGGCTGGCGCCTGGGCGAACGCAACTTGCGCCACGCCCAGGGACAGAAGGAAAACCGCCCGGCGGATCATGCGCTACGGCTTTCCGGTTGCCTTCTGCGCTGGCGGTGCGGCTGCCTGTGATGCGCCCTTTTTCTGCGAATGGCACTTGGCGCACTCGGAAACCGGGAACGCCACCGTACCGTGGCAGACGCCGCACTTTTGGCCGAGCAGAATCAGCGGCATGCTGATGATATTCGCCCCCTTCTGCGGGACGAATATCGCCGGGTGGCAATTGGAGCAATCCAGCCATTCCGTATGCTGCTTGTGCGGGAATACCACATCCTGCACCGCAGCTTTCGGCGCACGCAAGATATCCAGATCCATCACCATCGCTTCCGCGAACGGGTTGTCCCGCTCCCAGCGCGGAGTGACCTTCTTGCCTTGCAGCGAGGCGACCCAGTCGGTATTGTTGCCGAACCTGCTGCGGGTCAGATCGGCCATGCCCTCCATCGGCGGCTGCAGCATGAGCGTACCGTCGTTGGCGGGGTCATGGATGCCATCCTGCGACGGAGGAAGGTTGCGCTTGTCCATCGGCTTCAGCAGGCGGTTGAAGTTGAACGCGACTGGCGGAAGAGGCTGCGCGGCACCTGCCGGTGCGGCGCCCGGTGCAGCACCGGCGGTAGCGCCGAGAGCGACCTTGACCTTGTCCACCATGAAATCAACCACGGCCTGAATTTCGCTGTTGGTAAAGTTCCTGCCTTCGAGGCCCCCTTTGGCCGGCATGCCTTTTGGTGTGCCTTCCAGCGCGCTCTTGTAAAGCCTCGCCATGCCAGCGGCCACCGGCACCCTCCAGTCGTTGGGATCGCCCAGCTTGGGCGCACCGCCGATACCGGTGTTATGGCAACTGGCGCAAGCCTTGTCGTAAGCCTGTTTTTCGAACTGCTGCGCCGAGGCGGCTGGCGCCAGAGACAGGCCCAGCAGAATTGCTGCAATCAGCTTGTGCTTTTTCATGGTGCCGCCCTCCTCTTCTTGCCGGTCGCACTATCTGACGGCGCGCTCTTGGCTCCGGTTGCCGGAGCGGTGCCCGCCGCAGCCGGTGCGGTCGCGCTCACGCCGGCAGCGCCCGGTGCGGGTGCGGTGGCGCCCGGAGCATACAGTCTGCCCTGGGTGCTGTTATGGAACTGGGTCGGTGTGCCCGGAATACCTGCGTGGCACATGTTGCAGTTTTCCACGCTCCAGGCGATTTCCCCGTTGTGGCAAGCGCCGCAAAACTGGCCGTCAACTATCTTGCCCATGGTGATGTCGTTGCCGCCCGCCTTGAACTTGAAGCCCAGATCGGCATGACAAACCTTGCATGTGAAGCGTATCCGGTGGAACCAATGCGGGAAGACGACAGGACGCATGTTTCCCTTATCGGAATAGTTGTTGATGACGACATCGCCGTACTCGGCGCGCGCCTCCGGAATGCCGGTAACCAGCAACGCCCACGCCGCCACCATGGCGGACATGGCATAGCCTGCAGCTAACCTTATTCGTTTCTTCATTTACTGTCTCCCCCTGTGTTTTACCCAGCCGCGATGAATCAGCAAACCGACCGCATCCCCGGTTTATTGATGCTGGAAGCCCGCATCATAAATTAATTAGCAAAAGAATGCCAAGCGCAAGCATTGCCCCGCAAGAAACACCCGGCGAGGGGGCGCGGCAGCCGCTTCCCGGCAACAGCCGCGTTGCGTCAAACGGTCAGCTCTCAGTTGCCGATGGTGCGCCAGGCGCGCAACTGCAAAAAGAGCGAAGCATGCTTTACGCCGTTCTTGTCATCGAGAAATGCGGTGAGCCGCGCTTCGTTCATCCCTATCCGGTAGCTCAGGTGCTGGTCCAGCGCATAAGCGAGCGGCTTGCGGACCGTGCCGCCGTTTGCCGCGTTCGCGGTAGCGGTATTGGACTGCGCGGTTATATCCAGTTGCCCCCGGTAACGCAGGTTGCGCACGCCAAAAACATGGTTTTTTGCGTAGGTGCCCGCGAGCGCGCCGCTGGTCTGCATCCGCCCATCCGGGGCGCGCGTTACCTGCATGGTCCCGTCCACCTTCGCGCCGTAGCCCTCGTAGATGGGTTGCTGGCCCTGCCCCCCGATGTATACGGCCACGGTACGGGTGCGGCCGGCATTCGTTCCCCCTGTGACTTTTACATCGGTGACCGTCGCGCTTGCCGACCCGGACATCCGTTCACCGCCTAGCGTGCTCGACAGACCGGCGCTGTTGCGGAATGTGCTGCTCTTCTCGGAAATCCGGGCAGCGTTATCGGACAGCGGCAGGTTGACGGACACATCCTGGCTGAGAGTGTAGCGCGGCACCACTTTGCCGGTGGCGGCGAAATCGAGATACCCGCTCAGGGCGTGCCCGATACCGGTGAAAGCCCTCGGATTAAAACCGCTGCCTCCGACAACGCCAGGGCCGCCGGTCTGGTTGGTGAGGCCGCCGTTGGCGGTCCAGACATAGCTGGCCTTGTTTTCCAGCTTGATGTTGTCGGACCGGTAGGTGGCGGTACCGTTCTGCGTCGTGATGAATTCCCCCGTGCCGCGCCCGACCGAGCGCGTCACGCTCGCGTCGGCATTGTATTTGAGATTGTCCGATGCGTCGTAGAATGCCGAACCGGTTCCGCCGATATTGGTGGTGGTGACTTCGCTGCCCTGGGAAACGGTCACCGCCCGGAAATACCGCCCCGTGCCGGTCAGGAAAAGCGGCACCTCCTCGTCTTCGGGTTGCCAGCTCGCAACGGTGTTGAGCTGCATGAAACGGGCGCGCGAGCTGCCTTGCTGCGCCTGGTCGCCCTGCATGGATTGGGTGAAGTTGGCGGAACTTTTGAGCAATAGCAGGGAATCCGGCGGCAAATAAGTGTGTTGCGCCGACAGGATGTTCGTGGTCAGTGTGTCTCCCAGCCGCGATTTGGACACCGTGCGCCTCGCGCTGGAATAGAGCGGCTGATCCTGTTCGCTGCCCAGTTTGGTCGAATAGGTGCCGTTCCACGCCGTGTACGAATACTTACCGGAGCGTTTCGCGTCCGTGGAGTTGAGCTGGTATCCCAGCGAGTACCGCGAAGGACCGACCGGCGGGCGGTAGCTCTGTTGCAGGGACAGCGTCTTGATGCTCGTTTCTTCGCCGCCCAATTCCTGCCCGGCGCGGCTGTCGGTAGTGGAAAACGATGCGGTAAACGGAAAACGGCTGCGCGCGAACAAGGCCAGACCGCCGTTTCCGAACAGCTTGTTGTCGCGGTTGGCGGTGCGCGTCACCGTGCCGGGAACGCCGTTCGTGCTGTTTATGGTGTAGATGTTTTCCTTGCTGCTCAACACGCCGAGACCGCCGTTTACCTGGGCGATATACGGCTGCATGATATAGCTCGCCGCCTTGATTTCGGCGGTCTGGATATTGGTAAAGTTTCTCTTTCTGTTCAGGATGGATGAGTAAGTCGAGCCGTTTATGCTGGTTTCGGTGCGCTTTTCGCGCAGCAGGCCGAGCGTTTCCGAAACGCGCGCCGCCCAGCGGATCGGCGCCATCGCGTATTTCTTGCCGCGCTTTGCCGGTGGTTTGGATTCCGGCGCCGGTTTGGTTTCCGTTGCGGCGGCGCCCGGCCTGGATGCGGCGAACGGGTCGGGCTCTTCGTCTTTCTGCGCGGTTGTCCGCGGTTTGGACGGCGCAAACGGGTCGGCATCTTCCTCTTCCACCTTGAGGCCCTCTCCGGCACGGGGTTTTGCCGCCGGTTCAACCTTTCCGGTTTCCCGCGCGACCGTTTTCACGGGAGGTTCTGCGGCTTCTGGCGCCGCAACCGGCGACCCGGCGGGCACCCCTGCCATTCTGGGCTTCCTGCGCCGCTGATTTCTGCTTGGCTGGCGCGTTACGCTTCTGGCTTCCTGCGCCGCCGCCTGCGGCCCGACCGAAGCATCGGCGCCCCTGGTTTCCTGCATGGCCGCTTCGCCGCCGATCGTCTGCGTCAGTGCCGCGAGCACTATCGGGCGTTCGCCCGCTTCCGCCACCGGCCTTACGGGCTCGATCGCTATTTCGGCGGCATAAGCCACCCGCTGCACAGCAACCCCCATGCTGGCCAGCAAAATGAGCGCAACGCCAGGAATGCGCCGTCCGGCTGGCTCACCCACCCCGCACCCCGCTCCTCTTGTCCGTCCGCTGCGCGCACACGCCATCTACACTCCAAGACAAGCCGGCCAGGCGTAATAATCGTAAAACCCAGATAACCCATCAGCGAGAAGACAATTTCCCCTTTCTGACTCCGGCTTGTCCGGCTTGGGCTGGTTGTTACTTGCCACCTTTCTTCTTGCTGCTTTTCTTCTTGCTGCCGGCTTTCTGCCTGGCGCTGCCTTCCTGCTTCACGCCCTCGCCCGGTTTCGCGCTGTCATCCGGCTTTGCGACATCTTCCGGTTTCGCGCCGCTTTCCGGCTGGGCGCTCTCGCCCGGCTTCGCGCCGTCGCCGCTTCCGAGCGGAACCAGAATTTCAATCCTGGATGCCGCACGCAGCCGGCTGATGGTTTCCTTCCAGGTCTGCTCCACCCGCTCTCGTTGAAGCAAATCCTGTGCGCGCTGCGCCACTTCGGAAAATTCCATCAATTTGGACGGCACGCGGTTATCGAGCCGGTATATGGCAACACCCTCCAATATCGTAACCGGTTCGGTAATCTCTCCGGCCTGAAACTTGTCTATCTTGGCTTGCAGGGGTTCGGACAGCATGCCGCCATGGATATAACCCAGGTTCCCGCCGTTGGCTGCCGACTTGTCGCTCGAATACTGGCGCGCCATCTCGGCAAAATCGGCGCCCTCCTTGATGCGGAGAAGGATTTTCTGCATCTCTTCGCGCGCGTTGGCCCACACCTCTTTCGGGGAGCTGGGATCCACGCTCAGCACGATAATGGACATGTGCAGTTTTTCCGGCTCGGTAAAGAGATCGGGCTGCCGGTCATAAAAAGCGCGCGCTTCGGTGTCTGCGGGTGGCGGCACTTCCTTTATCGCTTTCTCGACCTGCTCGATCAGGCTTTGCCGGGAAATCTGTTCTTGCAGCCTGGGCAGCAGCTTCTCGCGCTGCTGCTCCCATCCCGGCTCGGCGGCGTAGCGCGTCTCGGCGGCGGCAACCGCTTTCTCGATTTTTGCACTGTCCGGCTGGATGCCGCGCCTGCCGGCTTCTTCGATGAGCAGTTCACGCTCGATCAACGCGTCGGCCACTTCCTGGCGCACGGCTTCCGCCTGGCTTTCCGGCGGAGCGCCGTGGTAGAAGCGCTGGCGGATAAGCGCGTTATAGCGCGCGTAGAACTCCTGCAAGGATATGGTCTTGTTGTTGACCCGCGCAAAAACCGGCTCGGATGGCGTCGGCGCGGGCGTTGCGGGCGCCTCCTCTGCCATGGCCGCCTGAGCCATTCCCCAACCCAGCAGTGCTGCCGCAATGCAGCAGATCGCGTGTTTCATCAGTTTCATTTCGCACCCCCGTAAAAAGCGCCATTCTACAACATCCATTGCCGGCAATTCCAACTGCGGTCATGCCGGGGGAGATTCAAACCGAGGCGGAATAATCTTCGGGGAGCATCTGAATTTGGAAAGCGGGAGCTTGCTCCCGCTTTCCAAAGCGGCGGCAAGCACCAAAGGTAGGCAAGCCGGATGCGGGGTTGGCACCCGCCGCACTCCGGAAATCAAAATTGCGGGCGCAAAGAAAGCGGGCCAGATTTTTCATCTGGCCCGCAATCTCAGGCTTGCGCCCGATTACAACTCGATCTGCCGGATTACTTGGCGTGGCAGGTCAGGCAAACCGCGCTACCCAGGTTGTTGACGCGCAGGAAGGTCTTGTTGGTGTCGTTATGCGGGTCGTGGCAGCTTCCGCACTCGACCGTCAAGGTGCTGTTGGTGCTGTACAACCGCATCCTTTCCTTGATGACCGTGCTGGTGCCCACCGCATAGGAAGTAAGGTTTGCGCCCTGGACTACCGGGTTGAAGTCCTGATCGAGGCAATTGGCCTTGCCGAGGCCGGTCTGGTTGCCGCCGCAGTACGGGATGCCGACCGGGTGATCGTTGCTCAGGTCGGTGCCGAGCTCCATATATGCGGGGGCATTCAGCGCGCCGCTGAGGGTTTTGGTGCCTTCCGCCGGATTGGTGCCCTCGTACCAGGTGCCGGCCAGTCTGGCGCCGGTGGCGTTATAGCCCGCGCCGCCTGCGGTGGTGGGCTGGTTGATCATGTTATCCATGGCCTGGGTGCCGTCGTGACAGGACAGACATACCAGCGACATGTTGTTGTTGGCCAGGCTGGCGGCGCCCTGCATGGTGCCCGAGCTGTACACGGTGTAGGCGGAACCGGGCAGAGCCTTGTTCCACAGCGGCGCGTTGGGGGCGGTGTTGGCTGCGTGCGGGGTGTGGCAGAACACGCAGATTTCGTCGGTGCCGCTGGTGTAGGTGTTGCCTACACTGGCCTGCCCGGCAGGGTTGGGGGTGGTAAGGCCATTGGCGTCCCGGTTGGACGTGCCCAGGTTGTGGCGGGTGCCGGCGATGCCGGTGGCGGCATTAACCTGCGTGACCGCAGCGATCAGGCCCAGAGCCAGGGCAGATACTGCCAGCGCGCCGGTCAGTTGTTTGCCGGTCAGGTGTTTGGTAGCTATCAGCATGAAAATCTCCAATCATAATATTTAAATTAAGGTTGGGTTTTTTCACGAACATCCCCTCGGTGCTGCAATATAATTTTTATCGGGCGGCGGCTGTCATCCATAAAGGCCTGAAAGTACAAAACCGCGTACTGCACCAGCATGTTCCGCAAATTCCGCTCCAGGAAGCCGGGTTTCGGAATCACGTTTTTGCAGTATCTGCCAGATAGCAAATAAATGCAAATGTTATGTAATGCCCCGGACAGGATGGTGGCACAAATAAAAAGCGGGCCAGATTTTCATCTGGCCCGCAGTCTCAGGCTTGCGCCCGAATTACAACTCAACCCGCCGGATTACTTGGCGTGGCAGGTCAAGCAAACCGCGCTGCCGCTGTTGCTGATGCGCAGGAAGGTCTTTTGCTCGCTGTTATGCGGGTCGTGGCAGCTTCCGCACTCGACCGACAGGCCGCCAGCGGTGTTATACAGACGCATCCTGTTCTTCACAACAGCGTCGGAGCCAACGGTGAAGGAAGTGCTGTTTGCGCCCTGGGTAACCGCGTTGAAGTCCCCGTCAGCACAACCGGAATTGCCGAGGCCGGTCTGGCCGCCGCCGCAGTAGGGGATACCAACCGGGTGGTCGTTGCTCAGGTCGGTGCCGAGTTCCATGTAGATCTTGGCATTCAGCGCGCCGTTAGCAGTATTGCCGCTGGCTTCCGCATCTTCGGTGCCCGCATACCAGGTGCCGGCCAGCCTGGAGCCGGTGGCGTTATAGCCCGCGCTGCTGGGGGTGCCAGTGGACGGCTTGTTGATCATGTTGTCCATGGCTTGGGTACCGTCATGGCAGGACAGGCAGGCCAGCGACATGTTGTTGTTGCTCAGGCTGGCGGTGCCTTGCATGGTGCCCGAGCTGTACACGGTGTAGGTGGAGCCTGGCAGAGCCTTGTTCCACAGCGGGGCGTTGGCGGCGGTGTTGGATGCGTGAGGGGTGTGGCAGAACACGCAGATTTCATCGGTGCCGGTGGTGTAGATGTCGCCGGGTCTTGCCAGGCCGCTGGCGGTGGGAGTGGTTGCACCGCCGGCAGTACGGTTGGAAGAACCCAGGTTGTGGCGGGTGCTGGCGATGCCGCTAGTGGCCGGAGCGGCGAATGCCGACGTAGTCATGGCGACCAGGCCAAGAGCCAGAGCCGATACTGTCAGAGCTTTAGTAGTCTTTTGCATGAAAATCTCCTCGAAAAAATGTTAATTATGGTTACAGTGGCGACCGCCATCCGAAAATACTAGAACTGCGTACCGCACCCTGTACTAAGCAGGTTCCGTGCCAGGAAGTGCGGTGGCGGGAATTTTGTGTTTGCCAGGATACTGGCATGAGATGCAGGCCGGCGCTATTGCGCCCAGGTTCGGCCAGGCAGGGGGTAATACATGAGCAGATTCCGTAGGTGCGAATTATTCGCACGAACACTAGGTTTATGTGCGAACACCCACAGGGTGCAATAACCAATGACTTGCTGGCGTTGTTTGCCAGCTTAGTCAGTTGGCTATGCAAAGCTAACCTCTGCGAGGTAAATTCGCACCTACGCTTGGCTCCGGCTCGTCCGGCTTGGGGATACCCGGCGCCAGCAACCCTGAATCCGCTTCCCGCTTCCCGCTTCCCGCTTCCCGCTTCCCGCTTCCCGCTTCCCGATTCCCGATTCCCGCTTCCCGATTCCCATTCTCGGAAACCCCTCATTCCCAGGAACGGGAATAAGGGGTTCACTTCTTTTGCGGCTCCTTCTTTACCAGGAAGCCTTCGTTCTCGCCCAGTTTGGCGGGACGGAAAATATCCACTTTCTTGAACATCTGATCCACCACGTAGATGCGGCCATCCTCGTCCACCGTGATGCCCGATGGCAGGTTGAAGCGCCCCGGCCCCGGCTCTTCGGAACGCTCGCCGATGAACATCAGCAACTGGCCCTCGGGGTTGAAAATCTGGAAATTGCCGTAGGCCGCGTCAATAACATACACGTTGCCATCGTTATCGGTGGCCGCCTCCTTGGGGCGGGCGAAATTGCCGATCTGCTTGCCGACCTCGCCAAAGCTCTTCAGGAATTTGCCGTCCAGACCGAAAACCTGGATGCGGAAATTGCCCCCATCCACCACAAACAGCTTGTCCTTGCCGATGGCGACGGCCCTCGGCAGGTTGAATTCGCCCGGCCCGCTGCCGCGCGCGCCAAAATTGAACAGGTTCTCGCCCGTCTTGCCGTTGAATACGAGCACGCGGTGAAACTCGCCCTTGGATTGCGCGCCACCGATATCCACGACATAGACCCGCTCGCCTTTCTTGTCCACGGAGACGCTGGTCAGACGGGAAAACAGATCCGCCCCGCCAAACTTGCGCAGGAAGTTGCCGTCGCGGTCGTAAACCATGATGAGCTTCTGCGTGGCATCGGCGACAAACAGGGTGCCGGCTTCATCCACCGAGATGCCGATCGGCTTGACCAGGCGCTCCTTGTCGGAAAGCTTTTCGCTGTCGCCGATCGTGAAATGGCGACCTTCCGCCACATCATATACTTTGACCACGCGGGAAAACGTATCGGATACAAAAATGCGCCCGCGGTGGACGGCAACCGCGTAAGGCTTGCGCATGCCAAAACTGACGGCGCCCTCTCCCGTCAGCAGTTGCTTCAGCTTGCTGTCTTCCTGCACGGTCTCCACGTCCGCGCTGCCCCGGATGGTCCGCTCGAAATAAAAGCGCGGCTCGTCGGGCGGGCCGGGATATACCAGCTTGCGCGTCGGCCCGGTCTCTTCGTCTCCCACTTGCGCGCACGCCGCCAGCCCCAGCAGCACGAACCCCAGCAACCAGGCCAATGGATTGCGCCACGAAAAGCGAGTGTTATATGTCATGTCTGCACACCTCTAACAATTAAAGTTATCCGAACCGCTTCGCCACCGATAATCGGTCGCTCAAATCTGCCACGGCGATTATATCGCATTGCGGTTTTTTGCATAGCCGACCGCTTGCGCTCTTGCGCTGGCGCTCCTGCGATTCAATCTGATGGGGAACAATCTTCGGGGAGCCTCTGAAATTCTGGAGTGCGGGAGCTGGCTCCCGCTTTGTAACACCCACGGGATGCAAGAGCGGCGGCCTGCCGCCGCATTCCAAGGGAGGCGGGGGAGGGGAAGCGCGGGGATATTGCCCGCTATTCCGGGCGGCGGTCGCCGCTGGCCAGGGGCTGGCTTCGGATAATCCTGGAGAGCATATAATCGAGCGCGGCCCCGGCCTGGGCATCCGACAGGGAGGCGTCCCCTCCTTTCGGCGGCATCGCCCCTTTGCCCTTGAGCACCGCGCGCAGCATCTCGGGCTTGCCGCCGGACAGCCTCCCGGCCCAGTCAGATTGCACCCCGAGCCTCGGCGTCCCCGGGGCGACCGCAACGCCGACCGCATGGCAGACCGCGCAGGCTTGCCGGTAAACATCGCCGCCTTCGTCCGCGAGCGCGGCAACGGGCAGCCCGATCGCACAACATAATATCATTAGCTTCAGCGAATTCATTCCATCCCTTACACAATTTGCCGGTGCATCGCAGCACCATTGCTATGGCGATGTGCGCCAACCTGGGATAAAATGCAAGCCGTGTGCCAACATGGCGTCTTCCGCGTAATAACACCAGAATCGGCTTGAATGTTGCTTGGGCAATTCTTCCCACAATGTTGCGACAAACGAAGGAAAATCGGCAAATGAAAACACCTTGTGCGGTACGTGCGGCGGGCTCCAGGCAAACCGGCATTTTGCGAACCGTGGGTTCATTGATTCTCGGCGCCTGCCTGGTCTGGGCCGGCAGCGCTTCGATCGCCTGGGCCAACCCCGGCTACCTCGGGCAGAGAAAAACCGGGGTCGGCCCCGAAGCGCTTTACAAGAGACATTGTTCCGTCTGCCACGGCGACCGCGGCAGCGGCAACAGCAAAGCCGCCAAGGGCCTGGTTTCGCCGCCGCGCGATTTCAGTTCCGCCACCAACCTGACGCGCAAGAAAATGATTTTTGCCATCGAGAACGGCAAGGCCACCACCGCCATGATGGGATGGAAATCGCGGTTCACGCAGGAGGAAATCGAGGGCATCGCGGACTACATCCGCGGCAGATTCATGCTGGTGGCGCTCGATCCGCGCATCGCCCAGGGGCGCGGCGTATACGGGCACTTCTGCCAGGTATGCCACGGGGATCGCGGCCAGGGGGTCAAATCCAATGAAATGTCCGGTGTGCCGCGCGACCTGACCTCGGCGCAGGCCCAGGCGGGGCTGACCCGCGAGCGCATGGTCAAGTCCGTCACGAAAGGCCGGCATGGCACGGTGGCGACCGGTTTCGGCGACCGGCTGACCGCCGAGCACATCGGGGCATCGGTGGATTACATCCGCAGGGTGCTGATTCCCGACCTCTCGAAATCCGACCCTCCCTATGTCATTCCGGACGCGGCAGAAAGCGCGCCTGTTGCGGCCAGCGCACCGCTGCCGGGAAGTCCGCCGCAGCAGCCCGCAAAGAAAGACGACATGTACCTGCCGTTACCAGACGGGCTGAAAGGCGACGCGAAGCTCGGCGAGAAGTTTTTCATGGCGAACTGCGCCACCTGCCACGGCAAAAAAGGGGACGCGCAAGGGCCGCGCGCTTACTTCATCAACCCCAAGGTGCGCAGCTTCCTGGACGACTATTCGCGCTCCACGCTGGATCGCCCGACCATTTTCAATTCGGTTTCCAAGGGGCGTCCGGGAACGGAAATGCCATCGTGGAACAAGGTGCTCACCGACCAGGAAATCGCCAACGTGACGGAGTTTGTCTTCCAGTCCTTCATTCAGCCGAATATCGGGAAGAAAGCCGCCGCCAAGTGAAATGGAGATTGATGGCGACCGCTCTGCTGGCCGCCGTTTCCGTTGCCGCATATGGTGGCCTGCCCGGCCTGGCTCAGGCCGCCGCCAGCGCGGTTCCGCAGACGATTACCCCGGCGCAGCTCGAAGCGGGAAGGAAGATCTATAACTTCCGCTGCTATTTCTGCCACGGCTATTCCGGCAACGCGCAGACCGTGGCGGCCAGCTTCCTCAAGCCGCCCCCGGCTGATTTCACCGCCCCCCAGTCCGCCCGGTTTACGCCGGAACACATCGTTTCCGTATTGCGGAACGGCAAGCCCGGCACGGCGATGCCTTCGTTCCGCAACGTGATCAGCGATACGGAAATGGAGCTGGCGGCCGCATTCGTGGCGGATGAATTCGTGTTGCGCAAAGCTCCCAACACGCACTACCACACGGCGGAAAACGGCTGGCCGGATCACCGGCGCTACCGCGCGGCTTTCCCGTTCGCCACCGGGGAAATTCCCATGAGCCGCCCGTGGGAGGAGCTGAGCGAAGAGCAGGCGCGCGGCAAGCGCCTGTTCCTGAACGGTTGCGTGACCTGCCACGACCGGGGCGGATCGCGCGAGGGCGGGCGCGCCATCTGGGAAGCGCGCCCCCTGTCCTATCCGCGCAATAATTTTTCCTTTACCCCGCTCCCGAAGCTCGATGCGATAGCCGGCGCCAGCCCGTATGCGCTGCACGACATGCCGCTGAAAATCAAGGACATGACCCCGCTCGACCGCCGCGGACAAAAACTGTGGCAAGACAACTGCGCCTTCTGCCATGCGACGGACGGCACGGGCAAGAACTGGATCGGCAGCTTCCTCGAACCGCATGCGCGCAACCTGCGCGATCCGGACTTCATGGGCAGCATGACGCGCGCGCGCCTGAAAGAGGCGATCCGCGAAGGGCTGCCCGGCACCTCGATGCCGGCATGGAAATCCGTCCTCGCCGACAAGGAAATCGCCGCGCTCGTCGCTTACATAGCCAAGGCTTTCCATCCGTTACCGGAATGAAACCCGGCCGCAACGACCCCTGCCCGTGCGGCAGCGGGAAAAAAACCAAGAAATGCTGCGGCGGCAATGAAGCAACGGCGCGGGACGCTCCCGCCCAGGCGGCAAAATCTGCCAGCCATAGCTTCAACGCGACGAATGTGGCGACACCGTCGGAACCCCTGCTGAAGGCGGTTGCGCTGCATCAGGCCGGCCAACTGGACGAGGCCGCCGCCGCTTACCGTTCCCTGCTGAAAGAAAATCCCGGCAACAGCGACGCCTTGCATTATCTCGGGCTGATCGCATTCCGGAAAGAAGATTACCGGGAAGCCATCGCCCTGATCGGGTCGGCCATCAAAATCAACAGCAAAATTCCGGCATACCATTGCAATCTGGGAAACGCGCTCAAGGGAAACGGGCGGTTTGATTCCGCCATTGCCTCGTTTCGCGAAGCCGTGAGTCTCGATCCGGAATTTCAGGCCGCGTACAGCAATCTGGGGAATGCGCTCCTGGAACTGGAACGGTTCGACGAGGCGACAACCTGCTACCGGAAAGCGCTCGCGCTCAGGCCGGATTTTGCCGAGGCGCACTACAATCTGGGAAATGCATTCCTGGAGCAATACAAGCTGGATGACGCGATTGCAAGCTACGACAACGCGCTGGCGCTCAGGCCCGATTATGCGGCCGCCAGGCACAACAAAAGCAACGCGCTGCTTTGCGGCGGGGTTTCCCGTGCCGCGTGGCAATTGTACGAGTATCGTTTGCCGTCCCCCGGCTACGCGCACCTGGCCGATTGCGGGCTGCCGCTTCTCGGAGAAAACGCCCCCGAAGGAAAAAAGATTCTGGTTCAGTGGGAGCAGCGTTTTGGCGACATGATTCAGATGATGCGCTATTTGCCCATGCTGGAACGGATCGCCGGCGAGTGCTGGTGGCAAATCGCGGAGCCGCTGCGCGAACTGGTTGCAAGAAGCTACCCCGACCGCCGCATCATCGGCGTTACCGAATGCCCGCACAGTCTCGATTATCGCGTTCCGTTCACCAGTCTACCCCTCGCGCTCAAGACGTTTACCGAGGAGGCGATCCCGAAGGAGGTTCCCTATCTGGTTGCCGACCCGGGCAGGGTCGCGTTCTGGAAACAAAGATTGCGCCCCGATGCATCCCCTTGCGTCGGCGTGATCTGGCGGGGCAACCCGAAACCGCCCGGCAGATCCGCCGACATCAACCATGTGATACCGCTGCTTGATGACAATCGCATAACCTTTGTCACCCTGCAAAAGGATTTGCCGGAAAGCGAACGCGACTTGCTGGGAAAATACCGGAACGTCATTTCGCTGGATAAAGAGCTTGCCACCTTTGATGACACGGCGTCGGTGATCGCCGCGCTGGACCTCGTCATCACGATTGATACCGCGATTGCGCATCTGGCCGGCGCGCTCGGCAAGCCCGCATGGGTGTTGTTGAAGTTCGGCGCCGATTGGCGCTGGCTGCGCGACCGCGAAGACAGCCCGTGGTACCCTTCCGCCCGGCTGTTCCGTCAGGCGGCGCCGGGAGACTGGGCCGGCGTGATGCAGCGCGTCCGGGCCACGCTTGAAAAAGAATGGTTGACGTTATAGCCGGTCAGGCCGACAGGGGTTTCTCGGCAATCATGTTCAGGCTGAACGGCTCCCCTTTGTAGGTTTGCAGGCTCGTATCCTGAAACAATCCAAACTCCTTCACCTTTCTCGCATTCACATATCCCGTATGTTTGAGAAATTCGGCGAGAAACTCCTCGTTCAGGCCGATAAGGTGATAGTCATACCGGTCCCTGTGGCCCCCGAAAATGATGCGCATTACGCCAAACCGCTCATTGGCGGTCATCCGGTCTTTTGCCAGCAGCCATCCGGCAAGAATGTCGAGATCGGGAACGCTGAGGTAAATTCTGCCGCCCGGAACAAGAACGCGGTTCCATTCCTTGAGCGCCTGCCCCAGCTCGCCCGTATAATCAAAGTGCTCGACCACATGGGAAGCGTAGATTTCGGCGAACGTGTTATCGGCAAACCGCGACAAATTGTTGGCGTTGCCGACGTGGTCAACATAGGGAGCGGGGTTTGCGTCCAGCACTTCCCACCCGTCGGATCTGACCTGTCCGCCTATGTGCAGCTTTCTGGGCGTTGGTGTAACTTTCTTTGGCATCAGGCAGTGCGCTCCATAACGGTTCAACCTATAAACTTCAATTGAGGGGTTCGTGGGTGCGAACTTGTTCCAGCGGAACACGACGGGCGAGGCGCTGATCCCGCCGATGCCCTCCATTATACGCGCCGTCAGTTCGGCAACGGAACCTTCCCTGATGTGGTGCGGGAAGGTCGGGGACATCTTCGAGAAAGCGCATTCGATCAGGCTGCGCCAGGAGACCGATACTTAAAATCGCGCAAATCAACCCGCGGCAAGCGCATGTGATAGTGTCACGCCGAATTTCCGCCCGCAGCGGGCGGTAAGCCGGACAAACATTGAACCCGGCAACCCAATGCTTGTGAAGGCACAGCCTTTCGCCCGCCGGGTTTTTCGAACTGCAAAACCCCTGCCCCGGCCTACCTGTTAAAATGCGCGCCTTGATTCGAACGCGCCCCCGCATGTCCGACATTCTGAAAAAAATACTCGCCGTTAAAGCGCGGGAAGTGGCTGCCGCACAGGCGGCAATGCCTTTGGCGCAAATCCGCGCCGAGGCGGGACGGGCTGCGGCGGCGCGCGATTTTGTCGGCGCGATTTGCGCCAGAATTGCCGCAGGCCAGGCCGC
Organism: Nitrosomonadales bacterium; assembly: GCA_016223025.1. Classification (GTDB taxonomy): domain Bacteria; phylum Pseudomonadota; class Gammaproteobacteria; order Burkholderiales; family Gallionellaceae; genus VIKH01. Next base: position 35,817 of record JACRPU010000046.1, read on the forward strand.
CGTAATCGCGGAAATCAAGAAGGCCAGCCCGAGCAAGGGGGTATTGCGCGCCGATTTCCACCCCGCCAGAATCGCCGCCAGCTACGCGCAACACGGCGCGGCGTGTTTGTCGGTGCTGACCGACGAGCAATTCTTCCAGGGCAGCGCGGAATACCTGAAGCAGGCGCGCGCCGCATGTACGCTGCCGGTGCTGCGCAAGGATTTCATGGTGGATGCCTATCAGGTTTACCAGGCGCGCGCGATGGGGGCGGATGCCATCCTGCTGATTGCTGCTGCGCTGAGCGCAAAACAGATGCGGGAGCTTGAAGCGCTGGCGCACGGCCTCGGCATGGCCGTGCTGGTAGAAGTGCATGATGGGGGGGAACTGGACGCAGCCTTGCAATTGAAAACTCCGCTCATCGGCGTGAACAACCGCAATCTGCGCACTTTCGAGGTGAACCTGCAAACCACACTGGATTTGCTGCCGCGTATTCCGGCAGACCGGGTCACCGTAACCGAGAGCGGCATTCTGCGGGCGGCAGATGTGCAACTGATGCGCGGGAGGGCCGTGCATGCCTTCCTGGTAGGGGAAGCATTCATGCGCGCGACCGACCCCGGGGCGGAGCTCGCAAGGGTATTTGCGCTGGGGTAACCGCTTGCGCCGGGCGCGCCAAAGCCGGTGAAAACCTTTGGTGCTACTTGCCTCCGGCCCCGTCTTCCGCCAGCCTGTCCATGCTCAACAGAATGGTGTTGACCATGTCTTCTTCGACATCAATTACTTTTTTCTGCTGGTTGGTTCTGGCAAAGTACGCTCTCCTCGCCCGGTCTTTGTCGCCGAAGGTAAGTATGTAGGGCGTTTCTTTTTTCTCCTGGTATACCGTCAATTGCAGCATCGGTGAGGACAGGCCAAACGGCGCCAGGTCGGTCGGGTTTTCGTCGGCGAACGCCTTGATTTCCCCGTTTTTTATCACGTAGAGGAGTTCCAGCACTTTGGCCATGGAAGCCATTTCTTTCGTCGGTTCAAGCAGATTCCATTTTCCCTGATCCTGCTCGACGACCACTCTGCGCCCATCCTTTTTCACGATTTCGAGCCGCCGCATCTTTACGGGGTCGAAATCAAAAATGGTTTTGTCCCGCAGCGCGTAGGCGTCCTTGCTCGCTTCTTTCTTGAGATCGGAATGTACGCGGTACACCTCCGGCCTCCCCTTGAACATGGCATACGCCACATTGTTGGTAGGCCCCCTTTCTCCGAAAACAATGACAGTTTCCCCATTTGCGGACTTCACTCCCATTTCAACCTCGGGGTCACCCAGCCCGAGCTCGACCAGTTTGGCATTCTCGACTTTTTCAAACAGCACCGCATCCTTTCTGGACGTGACGACGTTTGTCAATAACTTTTCTATCGCCCTGGCATCCCCTTTTGCGCTTATCGGGTGTACCACCTGCCATCCGTCTTTCTCCCGAACCACCTTGATCTGACGGTTTTCCTTGAGGAAATTGATCCGGAATTCCGAGACATCCTTCACGGCAGTAGGCAGCAGTTTTAACTGCTCTTCCTTTAACTGTTTAACCGCCTCTTCCTTCTTGTCGAAGAAAAAGAATGCGCCGCTCAGTGCGATCAACACGATAAACCAGAAGAGGGTCTTCCTGGTAAAGTTCACGCGCCCCGCCTTCTTCTGGCGGTTATACCCAGACCCGTCACCAACAGCAGCGAGGGCACAATCACCACGGAAAGCCAGAAAACAGTTTTGCCCTGAACGGGGGTCATCAGGAGGGGCGTAAGGCCCGGTTCCTTTTTCCTTACCGATATCAAAACATGCTCCTCTGCCAGCCAGTTAAGCATGTTCAGGAGAAAATCCTTGTTTCCTGCCTTCATGAACTTGTTGCTTGCGAAATCCGAATCTCCCACGACCAGAAATTTACCCCAGGTTTTAAGGCTATCCTGCTCTGCCCCGGCTTTAATGTCCTTGGTTTTATTGTCCCCCAGGCTTACCTCCACCGCGGTGACTGCCACCACACTGATGGGGCCGCGTTTGTGCTTGCCAGCGTTAAATTCCTCGTCTTCCCTGGTAAGCTTCTTTATATCGCTGGTCACCGCCCAGCTCTTGTCGCTGGTTTTGGCGAGGTCGTAGCTTCCCTTGGCGGGATCTTCCTTTATATGGACAGAACGGGCAAACGGGAAAAAAGTAAACTGTTCAAATTCGCGGGTGACAGGGTGATTCTTGTCATATTGAACCACCACGGGTATGGCGATACTGCTGCCCGAAACCTGGCTCGTCTTATCGAAAATGAGGTCGTTGCCGAGCTCGAAGCCGAACCCGCCCAGATAGCCTGCGATCTTTGGCAATCCGCCCGGATCAACCATAAAGAGCGCCCGCCCGCCTTTTCTTACGAACGCGGTTATCTTGTCCAGCTCGGATGGCAAATAGTCCGCTTCGGGGCCGCTTACCACCAGTACGGCAGCATCTTCCGGCACCTTTTCCACATTGACCAATGCCAGGTCGCGCACCTGGTGGTTTTCCCTCTCGATCGCTTCTTTGACATAGGAATAACCATTTTCCTCCTTGCTGTCGATGCGCTTCTCGCCGTGCCCGGAAACAAAATAGAAAACCTTGATGTCTTTACTGAGCAGCTTCAGCAGGGAATTGGTGAGCCTGTTTTCAGATTCGGTGCCCTCGACAATCTCTTTCTTGTCGCCATGCTTTAATATCGTCGTTCTGTAAGACGTAATTTCATACTTTGCCGTTTCTATCGGATCCCTGTCCGGGTCCACGAAGCGGAAGCTGAATTTTGGCGAGTGGTAGGAATATTCGCTCAACAGGTCGGACATCGCCTGTCTCGTCCTCTGGTCGCCGCGATAGAAGGCGATCGCCTCGACATCCTCTTTCAGCGCCTTTAATATCTTGACCGTATGGGCAGAGAGGGTATACCGGTTGTCCTGTGTCAAGTCGACTCTCACCTTGTATTTGACCGACATGCCAGCGATGAGCGCGATGATCACAAAAAACACCAGGCTCATGACCGCCGTATTAAATGCGTACTTGGTGGAACGCTTGGTGATGAATTCCCTGATTTCCGGGAAATAGGTATAGAAAAACAGCAGCAGTACCAGAAGCCCGAACCAGATCAGCGACAACGGCAGATTGCCCATCTCGCCAGTTATCGCATAAGTGATCCCCCCTGCTATCAGCAGAAAAACGGCCAGCAGTCCCATTGGCGCAAACAATCCCTTGGCTGCCCCCTTATTATTAGGGGGCGCATCATTCTTTGGGCGACCGGAAGCCCGCGATTGCTTTGATTGATTGTTAGACGTAACGACACCATCATCACTTTCGACGAGTGTTGCGTCATATCCCGCCCGCTTCACAGGATCTGAAAGCACTTCATACGCGCCGTTAATTTCTTTTAGGTGTTTTTCTGCGTCTTGGTTATTTGGATTTTTGTCTGGGTGGTAACGCTGGACAAGGCTCTTGTACGCTGCCCTAATAGTTTCAGGATCAGCGTTTCGGTTGACTTGCAGCACATCGTATAAGTTTTTCTTAGTCATTGATGTTGCCTATCGATTGAAGGGGTTTAGCTTTCATTATCTCCACCTCTTCGTTTCCAGACTCCTGAGAGTAAAGAACAGGAACAGCACGATGAAACAAAGGTAGTAAATGATGTCCGCCGAATCCACGACCCCTTTCGACATGCTTTCAATATGCTCGTTAATCGAAAGATAGCTGAGGAATCGGCCCAGCCCGGCAGATACCAGCGGGGCGGAATAGCTTATCAGCCAGAAAAAGAACAGCATGGCAAAGGATATTGAAGCGGAGACGATCTGGTTTTCCGTCAGCGACGAAGTAAAAAGCCCCAGGGAGATGGCTGATGCCCCCAGCAGAACAAGCCCCAGATAACCCGTCCATATCGGCACCACTTCCGGTTCACCCAGCACAACGAGAAGGACGGGGTAAGTAGCTGTCAGCAATATCATGGTCAGCACGACCACGAGGCAGGCCAGATATTTCCCCAGCACTACGTCAATATCATTGATCGGGAAGGTCAGAAGCAGTTCGATCGTGCCGGTCTTCTTCTCTTCGGCCAGGAGCCTCATGGTCAACAGCGGCGTCATCATCAGCAGAATAATGCCAATAGTTCCAAACAGCGGCCTTATTACCGTCTCGTTGATATTCAACAACTGGTATTGCTTTGCCAGCATGGGGTCGGACTGCGCCTGATAACTGACGATCGAAAAGGTGGCGGTGAGGTTATAGAAGAAATAACCCGTCATCAGCAAAAACATGATGATCACTATGTAAACCGTAAGCGAGCTGAAATAGGATCTCAGTTCCCTGTTGAGGATAAGGCTGACATTCCTGATATTCATGCCTCTTCCTTTGTGACCAGCTTGATAAAAATATCTTCCAGGCTAACTTCAAGAAGGCGCATTTCCACAAGCTCAAATCTGTTTCTTTCAATCATGGCCTGGATGCTTTGCCTTCCCTGTTTCTCGTCTTCAAGCACGACAATAAATACATTGCCATCGCCTGACGCAGGCTCTCTTTCTGCTCCTTTAATGCCACCCACGCGGGAAAGTTCCTGCTCGATCGTCTGCGCATTACCGTTGATGCGTAATAACATTCTTTTTGCGCTATCCGTTGCAAGGTTCTCCGGCCTGTCTTCCGCCACCACTTTTCCCTTGTTGATAATGATTACCCTGCCGCACAGGATGCTGACTTCCGGGAGAATGTGGGTGCTCAGAATAACGGTGTGCTTGCCCGCCAGATCCTTGATCAGATTTCTGATCTCCTTGATCTGCTTCGGGTCAAGCCCTACCGTAGGCTCGTCGAGAATCAAAACCTCCGGGTCGTTGACCAATGCCTGCGCAATGCCGACCCTTTGCCTGTATCCCCCGGAGATCGTGCTGATCAACTTGCCGGAAACATCGCCGAGGCCGCAATCATCCATGACCTTGGCGGCTTTTCGGTTGACCTCTTTGGCGGGCGTTCCCTTGATGGCCGCCACAAAACGAAGATAGTCATCCACCTTCATGTCTTCGTAAAGCGGGACTCTCTGCGGGAGGTAGCCAATCCTTTTGCGCACGTTCAGGGAGTCTTCGAAGCAGTTGTAACCCGCCACGATGGCTTTTCCTCTGGTGGGGGGAAAGAAGCAGGTCAGGATGCGCATGACCGTGGTTTTCCCTGCCCCGTTGGGGCCCAGAAAACCAAGAATCTCGCCTTTCTCTACCGTGAAGCTGATGTTGTCAATGGCGCGGAACTCGCCATAGTCTTTGGTTAAATTTTCGACTTCGATCATCGCGTTGCTGTACCGGTTGCTGTTTTTTTGATGATAACCGTATTAGCCATTATCCCGCAACGCTGATTGTCAAAGCACGCTGATTGTCAAAGCCTCAGGGTAAATTTGTTCTTCAAATATTTATGTTTAAAATCAACAAAGGGGGCTCGCTAGTGGTTACATCAGACGATAAAGCTGCCTGCCCACCCTTCTATGATTTTCTTGAGAACAAATTTACCCCGGTCAAAGCATTTATGCGCCATACCGCTTCCGCCACGACTTCGCGGTGAGCTTTTCGACGGCAGTCTCATAGTGCGCCAGTTTGGCTTTGCCGAGATCGTGGTCTTCCAGCTTGAGCACATCAAAAATGTGTTCGGCCAGAACACAGCCGATGGCATGCAGCGCATCGTGGCGCGACAGGCCACCATCCTTCAGGCGGGCCATGCCCCGAACAACATACCCAACCCCCTCGGCAATCTGGTTTTCCACGACGGCATGGATCGTTGCATGAATATCGGGTTCGGGTAGTTTGATCCGCGCAGCCAGGTGATAATCCAATGCCAGAATTATTCGCTCCTGCTCATCCAGCGCGAGCCACTCCGCCGGATCGGGCGGGGTTTGCGGATCATATATTTCCATGATGTCCCCTTTCGACAAAGCTCTGCGCCCCGCCGGTCAACCTTCCAGCTTCCACTTCACCCGCTCCCCCGCCCGCAGCGGCACCAGGCGATGTTCGCCGAACCCCGCCGTCTCGGGCACCTGCCACTCTTCTTTGCGCAGCGTGATTTGCTGCGTGTTGCGCGGCAGGCCATAAAAATCCGCGCCATAAAAGCTGGCAAAACCTTCCAGCTTGTCCAGCGCATCCGCCTGCTCGAAGGCTTCGGCGTAAAGCTCGATGGCGGCGTGTGCGGTATAGCAGCCGGCGCAGCCGCAGGCGGTCTCCTTGGTGTGCCGGGCGTGCGGGGCGCTGTCGGTGCCGAGGAAAAATTTCCTGTTTCCGCTGGCAACAGCCCGCACCAGCGCCTCGCGGTGCGTTTCGCGCTTGAGCACCGGCAGGCAGTAGTAGTGCGGGCGGATGCCGCCGGCCAGCATGGCGTTGCGGTTGTAGAGCAGGTGGTGCGCGGTGATGGTCGCGGCGATATTGTCCGGCGCGCCCGCCACGAACTGCGCGGCATCTTTGGTGGTGATGTGCTCGAACACCACGCGCAGTTCCGGCAAATCTTTCAGCAGCGGTAGCAGCACGCGCTCGATAAAGGCGGCCTCGCGGTCAAATATGTCCACCGCCGGATCGGTGACTTCGCCATGCACCAGCAATGGCATGTTGCAGCGCTGCATCGCTTCCAGCGCCGGATACGCCTTGCGGATGTCCGTCACGCCCGCATCGGAGTTGGTGGTCGCTCCCGCCGGATAAAGCTTGACCGCATGCACCGCGCCGCTTGATCTGGCGCGCCCGATTTCCTGCGCCGGAGTGTTGTCGGTGAGGTACAGCGTCATCAGCGGCCGGAACACCGAGCTCGCCGGCAGCGCGGAGAGAATGTGCGTGCGGTAGGCCTGCGCCTGCCCGGTGGTGGTCACCGGCGGCTTAAGGTTGGGCATCACGATGGCGCGCGCGAACCGGCGCACGGTATCCGGCAGCACCGAGCGCATCGCTGCGCCGTCGCGCAGGTGCAGGTGCCAGTCATCGGGGCGGGCAAGCTTGATTTTCATGCCCGCCATTCTAACGCACATGACGCAGTCCAAACTGTCAAAGCTTTCCTCGATGCCAACAAGGTGCTGTACAAAACTGGCGGTGGATTCTTCTCGCGTGAAAAAAGCAATGCCGATATCGCGGAGGACGCCAGCAAATGGACAGTGCGGGTGGAGTGCTGGAAGTAGTGCAGGGATGGCGAACAGTTCCGCGCACATAAATAGCCATGCAAAGGTTTAGCGAATGGGAGGCACGGTAACAGCAAGGTTTCCGCAAGGGTAAGGTTACGGTCAGGGCAACACGAAAGCCGCCGCCGCTAGCAGCCTGTCTGACTTGAAGGATCGAAGCGCATCGGGTTTAGCAGGCAAGCCGCGTAGCGGCTGCTCGCAAAATTCGGCTGGGCGAGGGCAGATTTTGCGAGCTTTCGCCTTGCGGCGAAATGCCTGCTTACCCCACTTGACGATTTTGCAGGTCAATAGTCGTTCTATTGACCAAAAAAGCGGCGAAATATGCACCGGCCAGGCGGATTTGCAGCCGATTTCCTTTAAGTCAGACAGGCTGCTAGAGATAGCCCGGCGGTTTTTTTACGTCAAGCAATGTAATGCGGTAAGAAAATCACGTTGCAAGCCGCATGAATGATAAATATGTTGGCGGAGAGGGTGGGATTCGAACCCACGGTAGGCTTGCACCTACGCCTGATTTCGAGTCAGGTACATTCGACCACTCTGCCACCTCTCCGGGGCGCGCATTTTACCAGCAATGCGCTAAATCAGGCAGAATGTTCCCATGCACAAGGCGCATTTATCCCTTTTGGCACTGCGGCAGTTCTTCGGCCATGCCACGCATGGTTCCAGGCATACCTTACCTGTCTGGCCGTGGATTTTCCTGCTTGCCGCCTGCACGCCAGACGAACCGCCCAATGCGCCGCCCATGAAGTCGTGGCGGGAAGAGCTGGCCGTTATCGTGACGGAAGACGAGCAAAGCGTGGACGCGGAATTCGAGCGGCAACTCGTCGCCCTTTTCGCCAGGCAGTTGCAGGTCAGGACGCGGTTGCTGCCGTTGCCGCCGGACCGGGTCACGCCGACGCTGATGACCGGCAAGGCGCACCTTGCCGCCGCCGGGCTGCGCAGCTACGAGGGCGAGGGACTGCGCTTTACCCACTCTTACCAGCTTGTCAGCGAGCAGGTGGTATGCGCCGAACAGCCGCCGCGACGCCTGGATGCGCTGCCCGCAAAGACTATCGCGGTGGTGGCCGGTTCCGCGCAGGAAGAGGCCTTGCGCGAGGCGCAACGGAAACTGCCCGCGCTGCGCTGGGAGGCGCGCCGCAAAAAAACGGTTGTCGGCCTGCTGGCCGAAGTGGCGTCCGGCAAGCTGGAATGCACGATCGCCAACGAAGAGCAACTGGCGCTGGCGCGCAATTTCCATCCGAACCTGGGAGCCTCGTTCGATATAGCCGCACCTTCCAGGCTGGCCTGGGCATTCGCGCCAGGCGGCAACGAGATGCTGTTTGCGGAAGCGCAAAAATTCTTCTCCCTCATCAAGCGGGATGGCACGTTGCGCCGCCTGCTGGACCGCCACTATGGGCATAACGAGCGGCTGGAACCGGTGGACGCGGTCGCGTTCATCACCAGGACGCGCACCGATCTCCCGCATTTCCGGCTGCTGTTCGAGGAAGCGGGAATGCTGACCGGAATTGACTGGCAGTTGCTGGCCGCCATCGGCTACCACGAATCTCACTGGAACCCGCTCGCGACCTCTTTCACCAACGTGCGCGGCATGATGATGCTGACCGAAGAAACCGCCGATCGCATGGGCGTGACAAACCGGCTGGATCCGCGCCAGAGCATCGCGGCGGGCGCGCGCTATCTGCAACTGCTGAAGGAGCAACTGCCGCTGCGCATTGCGGATGAGGATCGCACCTGGCTGGCGCTGGCCGCCTATAACCAGGGCATGGGGCACCTGGAAGACGCGCGCGTTCTGACAGAGCGCGCCGGGCTCAACCCGGATATGTGGGGAGACGTGAAAAAGATGATGCCGCTACTGGCGCAACCGCAGTATTTCGAGCAAACCAAACACGGTCGCGCGCGGGGCGGAGAGGCCGTTATCATGGTCGAAACGGTGCGCCTTTACTACGACATGCTGAAACACTTGAGCAGCCACGGAATACCGCAGTTGCCGCCATCGCCGTTCCATCTGAAACTCCCGTCCGACAGGGGAATCAGTCCGCCCGGATAACTTCCATGCCGCCCATGTAGGGCCTGAGCGCTTCCGGAACCACCACGCTGCCATCGGCCTGCTGATAGTTCTCCAGCACCGCCACCAGCGTGCGGCCGACCGCCAACCCTGAGCCGTTCAGCGTATGCAGTAATTCCGGCTTGCCCCGCGCGTTGCGGAAGCGCGCCTGCATCCGCCGCGCCTGGAACGCCTCAAAATTGCTGCACGAGGAAATCTCGCGGTAGGTGTTCTGCGCGGGCAGCCACACCTCGATGTCGTAAGTCAGCGCGGCGGAAAATCCCATGTCGCCCGTGCAAAGCTTTACTACGCGGTACGGCAGACCGAGTTTCTGCAAAATTGCCTCGGCATGGCCGAGCAATTCTTCCAGTCCCTCATAGGATTTTTCCGGATGGACGATCTGCACCAGTTCCACCTTGTCGAACTGGTGCTGGCGGATCATGCCGCGCGTGTCCTTGCCGTAGGAACCCGCCTCGGAGCGGAAACACGGCGTATGCGCGACAAACTTCAGCGGCAGCTTTTCGAGCGGCACGATCTCGTCGCGCACCATGTTGGTTACCGGCACTTCGGCGGTGGGAATGAGATAAAACTTATTATGTTGCTTTGTGCGCAACAAAGTAACTCTTCTTTCTTTTTCCTCGATTTTATCCAACTCAACTTGGTTGATCTCTTCTGTCGTATAAACCGCACTTGCATTTACTGAAAATAAATCCGCCTCGAACTTTGGCAATTGTCCTGTTCCATACATCGAGTCCGCGTTCACCAGGTAAGGCACATAGGTCTCGATATATCCATGCTGCTCGGTATGCAAATCCAGCATGAACTGCGCAAGTGCGCGGTGCAGCCGCGCCAGCGGCCCTTTCAGCAGCGAGAAGCGCGCGCCGGAAATCTTGGTGGCGGTCTCGAAATCCAGCCCGCCCAGTCCTTCGCCAATGCCGACGTGATCCTTCACCACGAAATCGAACTTCGGCGGTGCACCCCACTTGCGCACTTCCTGATTATCCGCCTCCAATTTTCCAACCGGTACACTCTCGTGCGGCGTATTCGGAATGACAGAAAGAAACGCATTCAACTCATGCTGTACCTTCTCCAGCCTGGTTTCCAGTTGCTTGAGTTCATCGCCCAGATTCGCTACCTCGGCCATGAAGGCGGAAACATCATTACCCTTAACCCTGTTGTAACCAATTTGCCTGGATGCAGCATTACACTTGGCCTGTAATTCCTGCGAGCGCGTCTGAATCACCTTGCGCTCGCCTTCCAATTGGTCGAACTTCGCGGTGTCCAACACATAACCGCGTGTCGCCAAACGTGCTGCTACCGCAGCCAAGTCATTACGTAATGCTTGTTTGTCTAACATGAAAACCTCTATCTCTCGCGTAGGATGGGTTGAGAACAAAACGGTGGGTTACGGGCTTTGCCCTAACCCACCCTACATTTTCTTTTTTGCCGCCTTATCCAACTCGCGCAGATGCGCCAGTTTCTCCGCGATCTTCGCTTCCAGCCCGCGCTCCGTCGGCTGGTAGAAATTCACCTCCGGCATGTCCTCGGGGAAATAATTTTCTCCCGCCGCATAACCTTCCGATTCGTCGTGCGCATAGCGGTAGCCCTTGCCGTAATCCAGTTCTTTCATCAGCTTCGTCGGCGCATTGCGCAGATGCAGCGGCACCGGGCGCGAGCCATCCCGGGACACGAAGGCGCGGGCGGCATTATACGCGACATAACCCGCGTTCGATTTGGCCGCGACCGCGAAATAGATCACCGCCTGCGCCAGCGCCAGCTCGCCTTCCGGCGAGCCCAGGCGCTCATAGGTTTCCGCCGCATCCAGCGCGAGCCGCACGGCGCGAGGATCGGCCAGGCCGATGTCTTCCCACGCCATGCGCACGATGCGCCGCGCCAGATAGCGCGGATCGGCGCCGCCATCCAGCATGCGCACCAGCCAGTACAGCGCGGCATCGGGATCGGAGCCGCGCACCGATTTGTGCAGCGCGGAAATCTGGTCGTAGAACGCCTCGCCGCCCTTGTCGAAACGGCGCAGGTTCTGCGCCAGCGTGTTGTCGAGAAATGCGGGCGTGATGTGCGTCTCCCCGGCAGTCTGCGATGCGGTGCTTAACTGCTCCAGCACGTTAAGCAACCGGCGCGCATCGCCGTCGGCGTAACCAATGATGCGCTCCTTTGCCGCATCATCGAATGACAATTCCGGCAAGGCCGCTTGCCGCGCGCGCTCGAACAACTGGCCCAATTCGGCCTCGGACAAGGATTGCAGCACGTACACCTGCGCCCGCGACAGCAGCGCGCTGTTTACCTCGAACGAGGGATTCTCGGTGGTCGCGCCGATAAAGGTAACCAGCCCCTGCTCGACAAAAGGCAGGAACGCATCCTGCTGCGACTTGTTGAAGCGGTGTACCTCGTCCACGAACAGGATGGTGTGGCGCCCGCTCTGCTGCAAGGTCAACTCGGCCTGCGCGATGGCGTCGCGGATGTCTTTCACCCCGGACAGCACCGCCGACAGCGGTGCGAACTCGGCATCGAATGCCGAGGCCATCAGCCGCGCCAGCGTAGTCTTGCCCACGCCCGGCGGCCCCCACAGGATCATCGAGTGCGGCTTGCCGGACTCGAACGCCAGGCGCAGCGGCCTGCCCGGCCCCAGCAAATGGGATTGCCCGATGACTTCATCAATATGCCTCGGCCGCAGCCGCTCGGCCAGCGGCGCGGCGGGGGCGTTATGCGCAAACAAATCCGACATGGTTACCGTGCCACCTCCTGATCCTGGCGAGCCGGAACCACGCGGGCAGCCCGGATGAAGCGCAGTGTAATCCGGGAATGGGTGCCGAAGCCCGCAGATTTCGCTATCGCCGCATCCGGGCCGCGAATTTGCTCGTTCAATGCGAAGAGTTGGCCCATGAGAGAAAGTATCGTGTATAGCCCGGAAAGCGCATGGATTATAATCCGGCGCCTAAACTGCGGTGAATCCGCGAAGAGCCGGAAAAAACATCTTGAACGGAGTGGCCGCCTATCGCTGGACTGATTTGCCCCGCCTGGCCGGCATGGCGCTGCTCTATGCGCTGCTCGCCAAAATCGCATTATCCTTGTTCTCGGCCAACGGCAGTGTTTCCATCGTATGGCCTCCCAGCGGGCTGGCGCTTGCCGCGCTGCTGATTGGCGGAAGGAAATTCTGGCCCGGCATTTTTGCCGGCGCGCTTGCCGCCAATATCATGGCGGACAGTTCGGTCTGGACATCCGCTTTTATTGCCGCCGGCAACACCATGGAAGCGCTCGCCGGCTTCTGGCTGCTGACCCGCACGGGCGATTTTGACCGCAAACTGACTCGCCCGCGCGACTATCTGCTGATGATTCTTGCCGGCGCAGCGAGCGCTGCGGTAGCGGCAGCGAACGGTGTCGCCGCATTGCTGCTTTCGGGGTTTCTCACGCCGCAAACAGCGGGGATCAATCTGCTGCATTGGTGGCAAGGCGATTTTCTGGGCATCGCCCTGTTGACGCCGATGATCCTGGTATGGCGGAAAGCGCCTGCCGGAAGGCTCAACCCGAAGCGGCTGGCCGAAAGCATGGCCTGCTTTGGCTTGGCCTTTCTTCTCGGGCAGGTGATTTTTCTCGGCTGGTTTAACGGTTTCACCGGCCCGATGCCACCCCTCCTGCTATTCCTGTTCCTTGCCTGGGCCGCGATGCGGTTTGGCCGGCGCGGCGCCATGCTGATTATCGGCATGGCGGCTGCGCAGGGGCTTTGGGGCGAGGCGCTGGGCGCGGGCTTCTTCGCGGGATTCCTGAAGGCGCACACCGGCAACAGCAGCCTGCTCAACTTCTGGCTTTTCCTGCTCGTGCTGTCCGTGGTGGGAATAACCCTGGCGCTGGCCATCCGCAGCCGCGAGCTGGCCAGACTTGGCGCCGATGCGGGCAAGGCGCGCCTGGACGAAGCGCAACGCCTCGCGCAGGTCGGCAGTTGGGATCTCGATCTCGCCGGTGGAAACCTGCTCTGGTCGGACGAGATTTTCCGCATTTTCGAGATTGACAAAGCAAAATTCGGCGCCACCTACGAAGCATTTTTGAACACCATTCACCCCGATGACCGGGAGCTGGTCAACAAGGCCTATACCACTTCGGTCGCCAACCGCACTCCTTACGAAATTGCCCATCGCCTGCTCATGCGGGACGGCAGGATTAAATGGGTGAACGAGCGGTGCGAAACTTATTACGACCATGACGGCAAACCGTGCCGCTCGGCGGGTACGGTGCAGGACATTACCGAACGCAAGAAGGCCGAAGAGGCGTTACAGCTTGCGTCCATGGTGTATGAAAACAGCAGCGAAGCCATACTGGTCACCGATGCCGGAAACCGGATCATTGCCGTCAACCCCGCCTTTGAAAAAATGACCGGCTACACGGCGGATGACGTGCATGGAAAAAACCCGAACCTCTTCAATTCCGGCCGCCACGAAAAAGCTTTTTTCCAGGCCATGTGGCACGCGCTGAACACGGTTGGCCACTGGAGCGGCGAGGTATGGGACAAACGCAAAAACGGCGAAATTTACCCCAAGCTGCTGACCGTCAACACCATCAAGAACGAGGAAGGCGCGGTAATCCGCTATGTGGCCCTGTTCACCGACATTACCGAGATGAAGCAGTATGAAGAGATGGTCTGGAAACAGGCGAATTTCGATGCGCTCACCAGGCTGCCCAACCGCCGCATGTTCCATGACCGCATGGAGCAGGAAGCCAGGAAATCCCACCGCACGGGGCTGCCGGTGGCGCTGATGCTGATTGATCTCGACCGCTTCAAGGAGGTCAACGACACGCTGGGGCACGACCAGGGCGACCTCCTGCTGATTGAGGCCGCGCGGCGGATCGGCTCCTGCGTGCGCGAATCGGATACCGTCGCCCGCCTCGGCGGCGACGAGTTTGTCGTCATCCTGCCGGAACTGGACGATACCACCAGCGTCGAGCGTATCGCGCAAGACATCATCGGCAAACTGACCGACCCTTTCGCGCTCGGCGCGCAGAACGCCTACATTTCCGCCAGCATCGGCATATCGCTTTATCCGGATGATACAACCGACCTGGAGGTGCTGTTCCGGAATGCCGATCAGGCCATGTATGTCGCCAAAACTGCGGGGCGCAGCCGCTTCAGCTACTTTACGCCGGCTTTGCAGGAAGAAGCGCAAAAGCGCCTGCACCTCGTCAACGACCTGCGCGCCGCCCTTGCGGGCGGGCAATTCCGCGTGGTTTACCAGCCTATCGTGGAGCTGGCCAGCGGACAGATTTATAAGGCCGAAGCATTGCTGCGCTGGCAGCACCCCGCGCGCGGCACGGTCAGCCCGCTGGATTTTATTCCGCTGGCCGAAGAGACCGGGCTGATTGTCCCGATCGGCAACTGGGTGTTCGGGCAGGCCGTGCAGCAGGCCAGGCAATGGCGCGACGCCTATCACGAATCCTTCCAGGTCAGCGTAAACAAATCGCCGGCCCAGTTCCATAACGAAGACAGCGCGCATCCGGCATGGCCCGTTTATTTGCAGCAGCAAGGCATGCCCGGACAGTGCGTCGCCATCGAAATCACCGAAGGGCTGCTGCTGAACGCGGAATCCAGCGTCAACGACAAGCTGCTGGACTACCGCGACGCGGGCATCCAGGTGGCGATTGACGATTTCGGCACGGGTTACTCGTCGCTTTCCTACCTCAAGAAATTCCACATTGATTACCTCAAGATCGACCAGTCGTTCGTGCGCGACCTTGAAGCGGATGCAAACGACCTGGTTCTTTGCGAAGCCATCATCGTGATGGCGCACAAACTGTGGCTGAAGGTGATTGCCGAAGGCGTGGAAACGGAGGCGCAGCGCGACCTGTTGATTATGGCAGGGTGCGACTATGGCCAGGGTTACCTGTTCTCCCGACCGTTGCCGCCGGAGGGGCTGGATGCGCTGCTGAAAGCCGGGTGGCGGCCAGAAACATGAGCGCCGCGCAGGATAGCGCCACACTGATTCCCCCCTTGACGGGGGAGGGTCAGTCTCTTATGAGTCAACTCTTCACACTTTTTGAGCAGATTTCCGTAGGTGCGAATTTATTCGCACATAATCTGGTGATCGTGCGAATAAATTCGCACCTACGTTTGGTTCCGGCTCGTCCGGCTTGGGGTGGGGGTGAACTTCGGGCATGGTTGCCAGTTTGCAATCTCACCCACCCCCCCGCCCCCTCCCGTCGAGGGAGGGGGAAAATAAAGTTCCCACCCCCGTCAGGGAGGGGAGAATATCTTTGGGTATTTTGCAGGAACCCCAAATGAGAGAAAATGATCTTAACGTGTTGCGCGCATGGACGACGAATATGTCAGGAATGGCGTGGCGGAAATCTTCATGGAAGTGGAGCCGTTGTCCGGCAAAAGGCATGTTGCCATTACGGAACGCCGGACAAGAAAGGATTGGGCGACGCAGATAAAGGAAATGCTCGACGAGCGCTACCCGGATGCGATCAAGGTGCGATTGGTAATGGACAACCTGAACACCTTCCGTCGCCGGACGCCTCCTAGCCATCTTGAGGGTTCTCCCACCGTTGCCCATTCTGCTGCCGACACACTGTACGCACATGATGTTTCTCCTTACGCGTTAGCTGCTGCTGGCTGCGGCACTGCCTGCCCGATCGCCCAGATGAAGCCGGCCAATTCTCGCGCGATGGCCGTACACGCCTGTGCCTTCAGCTTGCCTCTGGCCTCGAATAGCCGGTAGCGCCCGCACAAGCGCGTTTGCGCTTTCCACGCGATCTCTTGCGCGGCTTCCGGGGTGCGCTCGGCACGCCGTTGCAAGACGGCGGTTTTTCTCGCCGGGTGGCGGTAGGTCCAGGCCGCCTCCACCAGCACCCGGCGCACATGACCGTTGCCGGTTTTGGTGATGCCGCCGCGCGATTTGGCGCCGCCGCTGGAGTGCTCGCTGGGCACCACGCCCAGATACGCCATCAGTTGCGGCGCGCTGGCGAAGCGCCTCAAGTCGCCGATCTCGGCCACGATCGTGGCCGCCGTCAGCAGGTTCACGCCGCGCAAAGCCATCAGCCCTTCGATCACCGGCCAGAACACCGATTCGGTTGCCGCGCTTTCGATCTGCCGGTCGAGCGCTTCGACGCGCTTGGCCATCGCCTTGACCGTGTCGATATATTCCTGGAAGACGATCTGCTGCACCGGGTGATCGAACTTCACCGCTTCCATCCAGCGGTAGTGCGCCTGCGTCCAGTTGCTCTTGCCGTCATAGCGCTTGCCGTGCCGCAGCAGGAACGCCAGCAAGCGCTGCTCGGACTGCCGCTGCAAGTGCTTCATGTCTTCGCGCGCCCGCGTCAGGTCGCGCAGCGCGCACCTCAGCGCCATCCGGCACCCACACCGCCGTCAGCCCGCCCGCCCGGTGCAGTCTCGCCAGCATCAAACTGTCGCGCCGGTCGGTCTTGACCCGGTCTCCCGCCTTCTTCGGGATCAGCGATGGCGCCACTACCTGGCAATCCCAACCGAGATCGGTCAACTGCCGGTGGATGCCGTATCCGCACGGCCCCGCCTCGTAGCAAAAGGATAAATTCGCGCCGCCCTTCCTTTGCTGCTTGACCAGTTTATCAACCGCCTCCGGCGTATTGGCTATATCCCCAAGGTAGCGCACTTCGCCGCCGTTGGCTTCCGCCACCGAAACCGCGATTGTTTCTTTGTGCATATCCAACCCAACGAATTTGCTAAACTCTTTCATGACCTATCCCCTCAATTTCGGCTCTGAGCCCGTGGTTTTACGGAGCCTCAAGTTTAATCCGCGTCGCTTGAGGTGCGGTAGGTCAATACATGATGTCTAGTCGTTTCACCAGTATTGCGGCCAGCTCGGCAAGCAGGACAACTGCCAGGTGGCGGTCAGCCTGTCGCTGGCAAGCGAGCGGGGCAGCATCCCCATCGCATACCAGCTTTACCTTCCCAAAGAATGGGCGGACGACCCGGCGCGGCGCGAGACGG
>JACRPU010000025.1 GCA_016223025.1 Nitrosomonadales bacterium
TCGGGTGTTTGCAGATTTGGCCGGGGTTACCCGCCAACTCGAATCGGGTCTGCCGAAACTTGCCGCAAATACGGGATCCGTGCGCAGCATCGCTGCTTGGCCGTGGATTGTTAGTCTCAATTTGAACGCGCATTAGAATTAGTGGGATGTGAGGGAACGATCGTGGCGCAGACGCTTCATCATTCGAGGTGGCCTGTGCCATGATCGTTGGGTATACTCCACACTCTCCTGAAAGCCGGACATGAATTCGCTGAACATCGTCATCCTCGCTGCCGGCAAAGGCAAGCGCATGCATTCGGATTTACCCAAGGTATTGCACCCCCTTGCCGGTCGCCCGCTGCTGCAGCATGTGCTGGAATGCGCGGTCTCGCTCCAGCCGCAACAGGTTTGCGTGGTGTACGGGCATGGCGGAGAGGCGGTGCCGCAAGCGATGAGCCGGTATGCCGCCCAATTTGTATTGCAGGAGCCGCAACTCGGCACCGGGCACGCGGTGCAGCAGGCGCTGCCGCATCTCGCCGACGAGAGCCGGACTCTGGTGCTGTACGGCGATGTGCCGCTGATACAGCGCAGCACTTTGCACCAGATGCAGCAGGCTGCGGGCGATGGCCTGGTGCTGCTGACCATTCATCTGGACAACCCGTCCGGCTACGGGCGTATCGTGCGCGATGCGCAAGGAGATGTGCTCGGCATCGTCGAGGAAAAGGACGCCACTCCCGAACAACGCGAAATCCGGGAAGTAAACACCGGCATTCTGCTCGCGCCCACGGAATACCTGCGCGAGTGGCTGGCGAAACTGCGGAACAGCAACGCCCAGGGTGAGTACTACCTCACCGATATAGTCGGCATGGCCGCCAGGCAAGGCACCGCGATCCATACCGTGCAGCCCGCGCACGAATGGGAGATTCTGGGCATCAACAGCAAGGCGCAACTGGCCGCGCTGGAGCGCACCTGGCAGCGCGAGCAGGCGCAACGCCTGCTGGAACAGGGCGTCACCCTGGCCGACCCGGCGCCGACGGCGTGCGGGTGGGCGCTTACTGCGTGATCCGCGACGCGCGCATCGCATCCGGCACCCACATCGAACCCTACAGCCACATCGTCCAGGCCGAAACCGGTACCAACTGCCGCATCGGCCCCTACGCGCGGCTCCGCCCCGGCAGCAAGCTGGGCGACGGGGTGCATATCGGCAACTTTGTCGAGGTGAAAAACAGCGAAATCGCGGCGAACAGCAAGGCCAACCACTTGAGCTACATCGGCGACAGCAGCGTGGGCAGCCGCGTCAATGTCGGAGCGGGCACCATCACCTGCAATTACGACGGCGCAAACAAACACCGCACGGTCATCGAGGACGATGTGTTCATCGGCTCGGACACACAACTGGTGGCGCCGGTAACCGTCAGGCGCGGCGCCACCATCGGCGCGGGCTCCACCATCACACGCGATGCGCCGGAAGATACCTTGACCCTGTCGCGCGCCAAACAGTCAACCGTGCCAGGCTGGCAGCGTCCGGTCAGACAAGTGAAAGGTAAAAAGTGAAGCCAGCCGTCGCAGGTGCGAACTCATTCGCACACAATCCATCAAGCGTGCGAATGAATTCGCACCTGCGGACACTCTCCTTTCCCCTTCCCCCTTCTCTCTTCACAAGGTTTTAATCATGTGCGGAATCGTTGGTGCAATCGCGCAACGCAATGTCGTGCCCATCCTGTTGCGGGGTTTGCAGCGGCTCGAATATCGCGGCTATGACTCGGCTGGCCTGGTAGTGGTCGGCAACGACCGGCTGGAGCGCGTGCGCAGCACCGGGCGCGTGGCGGAGCTGACAGAAAAAAGCGCGCATACCAGCGGCCATCTCGGCATCGCTCACACGCGCTGGGCCACGCACGGCGCGCCGAGCGAGCGCAACGCCCACCCGCACATCAGCGGCAACCTCATCGCGGTGGCGCATAACGGCATCATCGAAAACTACGAAGCTTTGCGCGCGCGACTTTCCGCCGAGGGCTACGAGTTCACCTCCGACACCGACACCGAAGTCATCGCCCACCTCATCCATAGCCACTATGCGCGCGGAAACAGCCTGCTGGCGGCAACCCGGTCGGCGCTTGCCGAACTGGTGGGCGCTTACGCCATCGGCGTGGTTTCCGCCGACAATCCCGCGCAACTGGTTTGCGCGCGCAGGGGCAGCCCGCTGTTGCTGGGGGTGGGCAGCGGGGAACGCTTCATCGCATCGGACGTATCGGCGCTGCTGGAAGAAACGAGAAACGTGGTGTATCTGGAAGAGGGCGACGTGGCCGAAGTCAACCGGGACAGCCACCGCATTTTCGACGCGCGCGGCAAGGAAGCGGAACGCCCCGTGCAAATCAGCGAACTCAGCAACGAAAGCATCGAGCTGGGCGAATACCGCCATTACATGCAAAAGGAAATTTTCGAGCAGCCGCAGGCGCTGGCAGACACGCTGGAAGCCGTGTGCAACAGCCAGTCGCTGGTGCCGGGCATCTTCGGCGCCGAAGCGGCAACCGCATTTGCCCTGGTTGACGGCATTCTCATCCTCGCCTGCGGCACCAGCCACCACGCCGGCCTGGTGGCGCGCTACTGGCTGGAAGAGATCGCGGGCATGCCATGCACCGTGGAAATCGCCAGCGAATACCGCTACCGCGTGAGCGTGGCCAACCCGAGGACGCTGGTCGTGACCATCTCGCAGTCGGGCGAAACCGCCGACACGCTGGCCGCCCTCAGCCACGCCAAAGCGATGGGGCACACGCATACGCTCTCGATTTGCAACGTGCCGGAAAGCGCGCTGGTGCGGCTGTCAAAAATGCGCATGCTGACGCGCGCCGGCCCGGAAATCGGCGTCGCATCCACCAAGGCCTTCACCACGCAATTGGCCGCACTCTTCCTGCTGACCCTGATTCTGGCCAAGCAGCGCGGCAGGTTGAACGCGGAAGAAGAGCAGCGCCATCTGCACGACTTGCGCCATCTGCCGGGCGCGGTGCAAGCCGTGCTGAAACTAGAACCCGATATCGCGCGGCTGGCAGAGAATTTCGCCGGCAAGCACCACGCCCTGTTCCTCGGGCGCGGCCTGCATTACCCGATCGCCCTGGAAGGCGCATTGAAACTCAAGGAAATTTCATACATCCACGCCGAAGCCTATCCCGCCGGGGAATTGAAACACGGCCCGCTGGCGCTGGTTGACGAAGACATGCCGGTCATCGCCGTGGCGCCCAACGACGCGCTGCTGGAAAAGCTCAAATCCAACCTGCAGGAAGTGCGCGCGCGCGGCGGCGAACTGTACGTGTTCGCCGATGCGGGAACGCGCCTTCATTCGAGCGAGGGCGTGCATCTCATGCAAATGCCAGAACACGCCGGATATTTGAGCCCCGTTCTGCACGCCATCCCGCTGCAACTGCTGGCATATCACGTGGCGCTGCAAAAGGGAACCGATGTTGACAAGCCGCGCAATCTTGCCAAATCCGTCACTGTCGAGTGACGGATTTAGCGCGTGGCCGAACGTGGTCGTATAAATAAGAAGTGTCATTACAAAATAAAGAGTGTCAAAACGACAGGGAAAGCGGAAGCGGGGACAGTCGCCTCCTCGGCCTTATGTAGCGCTCCACATAAGGCCGATTATGTAGACTGCTCGATTATGTGGACTTGGTCCTGCGGATACGCGCCAACCGCTGATGGGCAGAGGCCGACGCGTATTTTGTTCTCCACATAATCACAACGTCTTTAGGAAGTCGATCAACGAGTCAGGCGCACGGTAGCGTTGAATCTTGACGTCTGGTTCATGAAGCCTGGCCAAGGCACGTTCCTTCATGGTCAAATCGGCCTCGACGTAGTGGTGCGTGGTGGCTGGACTTTCATGGCCAAGCCAAAGCGCGATGACGCTAATGTCGACGCCGGCCTGCAACAGGTGCATCGCCGTGGTGTGGCGGATGGTATGCGGCGAGACACGCTGTTGCACCAGACGGGGATAGTGCTCCGAGGCCGTTCGTACCGCCAGCAACAGCCTCTTCGTCACATTCGAGCGCGTCATCACGCTCCCGTCGCGGCTTGGCAGCAAGGTCGATGCTGCCTCAAGCTGGCAATTGAGTCGCAACCAAGCTCGCACTGCCTTCACGGTCGAATGCCACAGGGGAACGCTCCGCTGCTTCCTGCCCTTACCGTGCAGATGGACGCAAGCGGCAGCGGCGTCGAGCACCACGTCACCGACCTTGAGACCAATGATCTCCGACACGCGCGCCCCGGTGTTGTACATCAGCAGAAACAGCACATGATCCCGTTGACTCAGCCATGACTCGCTCGGTGTGCCGATTACCGCCAGCATCTCCTCGCGCGACAGATAGCCGAACATCGGGCGTTCGAAACGTTTTACCGGAACACCCAATGCGCGTTCGATCACTTGTAGTGATGCCACGTCGCGGTGCGCAGCAAACTTCAGGAACGACCGCAGCGCCGCCAATCTCGCATTGCGGCTACGCACGGAATTATGTCGCTGACGTTCCAGATGATCGAGGAAGGCTATGATCATATCTGGCGTGATATCAGCCAAGGTTATTGCGTTCGGTGATTTGCCCAGGCGAGATTCGACAAAGCCGAGGAAGAGCACAAAGCCATCACGATAGGCGGCGATGGTCTGTGCGCTGAGCGCCCGCTGCTGCGTCAGATACTCGGCAAAGTAGGCTTGGACGAGCGCGGGAAATGAGGGTGGTACCTTGGGTTGTTTACGCATTGCCGTCTCCCGGTAGGTTGGCGAAGCGCTCGAATTTGCCGCCGGCGAGTGCCATCAGTTCCGGCACCGCCGTGAGATACCAGTACGTGTAGAAAATCTCCGCGTGTCCCATGTAGGTCGACAGCGCCAGCATCATCTGATCAATGTCGGTGCCCTCGGCATGCCAGAGCATCATGCGACGGACCGCAAAGGTGTGACGCAGGTCATGGAGACGTGGTGCTGCGTGGCAACCACGATTTACCCAGTTCAGACTGTCGCGCAGCATGTTGAAGACGCGATGTGCCTGACGACTGCCGAGAGGTTCCCCAAGACGTCGGCCACGGCTGCCGATCAGGAAGGGCATCTCGGCGATGGTGGCAACATGCCGCGCACGCTGCCGGCGGTATTTCATCAACGCGGCAACAGCAGTTGGGTGAATCGGTAACTGGCGCGACTTGGCGAACTTGGTTTGCCGGATGGTGAGCATTCCGAGCTTGAGATCGACATCGGTATCAAGCAGATGGATGGCTTCCGAAACCCGCAGACCGGTCGAGGCCATCAGGCCAAACAGTGTTTCATAGGTTGCAGGTCGAATGCTGCCCGGAGGCCCCATCTGGCGGGCAGCTGCGAGCAATTGAACAATTTCCTCATCATGGAAGATATGTGGGGCGACGCGGCCTGCCTCCGGACCGAAGACCGATTCGTCCGGAACTTCGGTCTCCGGTTCGAACTGCTTCAGGTAACGCGCGAAATGGCGAACTCTGGCAAGCCGGACAGCCCAAGTTGCCGGTGTTTCATGGTGCCATTTATCATGGCGCGCCCACTCGATCATGAGATCGGCTGTCAGTGGGCCATGGTGATGCCGGGCAGCAACGTAGCGGGCAAACCCGGCCAGCAGCGTATCTCGCGAACGCAGCTCGAAACCGAGGCGGTGCCGCTCGGCAAGATAGCCGTTGATCCGCTGCTGTAATCCGATGCGCGCGCTCATGATGCGCTCCCTGGCCATGGCAGGGCAACCGCTGCCAGCTTCGGCGTGTCGAGCTTGGCGTAGATCAGTGTGGTGTTCAACGAGCGGTGGCGCAGCAGGTCGGCGACTTCCTTGAGTGAACTACCATTCTCAACCAAACGACAGGCGAAGGCGTGGCGCAGCGCGTGCGAACGTGTATGCGTCAGACCGATGCGCCGATACGCCCATCGGATCACGCCTCGAACCGCACCGGCAGTCATCGGTCGATCATGATCACCGAGGTGTGGAACGAAGACCGAAGGGTTGGCGGTACGCGGTCTCTCGTTCTGGAGATAGTCCACCAGCGCCTGCCCGGTTTCCAGCGGCAAGGGCAGTATGTCCTGCCGTAGCGACTTCGTGCCCCGTAGCGTTACGATGCCGGCACGCCAGTCGATGTCGCTGATCTTCAGGCTGGCTATCTCGCACGACCGCAGCCCCATATCCAACGCGCAACGAATGATGGCGTAACCGCGCTTGGGCCAACGAAGATCGCCAGCGAATGAGTTCAGCAGGCGCTCGATCTCGTCCGGCTTGAGCGCGCGTGGCAATGACGCCAGCTTCCAGTGGACAGGATTTAGAATGACGGCGGTGAGCTTGCCTACCGAATCGCCGCAGGTCGCCCGATAGCGAAAGTAGCTGCGCAGCGCCGCTGCGAGACGCGATGCGTTGGAAGCCGTCCTGTGCGCTTCCAGTTGGCTGGCAAGGAATTGGCGAACGTCATCGGGTCGCAGCCGCGATATGTCGACGGCGCGCCTCTTGAACTTCTGTCGCAGCAGCATGCCAGCGACGTAAAGGCGATCCTTGCGCGTACCAGCTGCCAACCCTCTTACGTCGCGCAGATGTTCATCGTAACGGCGTAGTTCGTCAGCAATATGTGCCGGGAATGATGCAGATGGCCGAGCCTTCGGCGTAGCCCGGTGTGATGAGATGAGTTTCATAATGACCTCCTGAAGTGGGACCACCACTTCAGACGATCATTGAAATTATGTCGAGCTTGTCGTTACATCAATCGTCGTTGAGCCACGCTGCGCATGGCGTCCGAAACATGCTACCTCCGATAGTCCACATAATCGAGCAGTCTACATAATCGGTGAAATCAGTCATTCGGATTCCAGTGTGAATGTGCTGATCGGCTCGCGCAAGTTCATCGCGGGATGGGATTGCTGGCGCGTTTCCACGTTGGGCTTGATGAATATCGGCAGAAGCGAAGGCTCACAGATCATCCAGTTGTTCGGGCGCGGGGTGCGTCTGAAGGGCAAGGACTGGAGCCTGAAACGGAGCAGCAAGCTGGCGCACGTCAGTTCGCCCAGGCATATTCAGTTGGTGGAAACGCTGGGCGTGTTCGGCGTGAAGGCCGACTACATGAAACAGTTCCAGCAGATGCTGGAGGATGAGGGTTTGCCGGGAAACCAGCGGCGGGCGGAGAAGATCATCCCAATGAATGTGGTGGAAAACTTCGGCAAGCGGCTGATGGTTCTGGCCCCCAAGACCAAGCGGGCGGACGGGCGCGAGTATGATTTTGCGCTGGATGCGGCAGTGCCGGTATTGAATGCTACGGTGCCAGACAGGTTGATTCAAAACCCGGTGACGGTGGATTGCTATCCGCGATTTCAGGCGATGGTGGTAGGTGCGGTGCAAACCACTGTCGTATCGCCTGCGCCGGTGTTTCTGACGGATGCACATTTGGCCTTTGTGGATTGGGATGCGGTGTGGCTGGAACTGGAAAGTTACAAGCGCTTGCGCGGTTTCACCCATCTGATGATTGATCGGGATAGTTTGCCCGTGCTGTTCGATGCCAACCATCACGGCTGGTATGAACTGCTGATTCCTCCGCAGCAACTGACCATGAGTTGGCAGAATGCCGCCATCTGGAAGCGGGTGGTGCTGGAAATGCTCAAGCGGTATGTGGAGGCGTTTTACAACCATCACAAAAAAGCGTTCTTCGAGCCGCGCCTGGAGTTGAAAAAGCTGACCAGCGAGCATCCGAATTTGCTCAGGGAGGATTATCTGCTTTCATGGGAAACTCAGGTGCAGGCGGATCAGGATCAGGTCTTGAAAGACTTGAATGCGCTTGAAACGGAAATCAAGCAAGCACAGCGGCGCGCCATCCTGGTCAGCGGGACGAGCGCCAAGGTGGAGGCGTTGGTAGCCAATGCGCAGTTGCTAAAACCATTGCTGCATTTGCAGAATGGCAGCAAAATCACCGTGACCCCGCAGCCGCTGAACGATAGCGAGTTTGGCTTTGTGCGTGACCTGAATGCCTATCTGGAAACCAAACCTTCCTTGCTGAGCGGTGCCGAGGTATTCCTGCTTCGCAACAAATCACGCGGCGGCGGGATTGGATTCTTCGAGGCGGGCGCGTTTTACCCGGATTTCATTTTGTGGATGTTGCGTGACGGCGGGCAGCATGTGGTTTTCGTTGAGCCGCACGGGCTGGAGCACGAAGAGCGGGATGGGTTGAAGATCAAGTTTTACGAGACTATCAAGGGCATCGAACAGCGAGTGAATGAAGGCCGTGCGGATCGCATCACGCTGGATAGCTTCATCGCATCATCTACACTGATGGCGCAATTGCAATGGGGTGACGGCTGGAAAACGCTGGATGACTTCGGCAAGCGGCATGTGCTGATGATGAAGGATGACCCAGACTATGTGGGGCGGATGTTCGGGATGCTGTTGGCGGCATAATCCGAAAACTCGCTGTACTGAACATCGCCAAGTCGCGCTGGTGGCTGTGACGAAATTTCCGAGGATACATACCAATGAGCGAGAAGGACCTATTTGGCGCTGCCGGGCAGAGATTGACCCACTTTGAGGATTGCCGTTCTGCCATTGACCAATTGTATTTAGAGGCATTTGCGACACAGGGATCGCAAGCGTTCGATGATTTTCTGGATTTCGTGGTGCGGTTCAGCAATCTTTCTGTTTACAACGCTATGCTGGTGCGGGTGCAACGCCCCGGTGCGGCGGCGGTGGCAACTCGCCACAAGTGGGCGGAGTTTGGCCGCAAGCTCAAACCTGATGCCGTGCCGATTGTGATCTTGCGTCCCTTCGGGCCGGTATCATTCGTGTTTGAGCAGGGCGATACGGATGGCAAGCCATTGCCGGGAGAAAATGAAAGCCCATTGTTTGCTACCGGCAAGCTTTCTCAAGACATCTATGACCAGACCAGGTTGGCGGCGGAGAAGTATGGCATCAAGGTGGAGCAATCCGACAGTTATGGCGTGCTGCTGGCAGGTACGGCTGCGGGATTCGGCGTCATGCCGGAAAAGCTTGAAGCAAAGGCAGGAGGTTGGTTTCGGGTGCGATTGAATTCCAAGCATGATCTGCCAACCCGCTTTTGCACCCTGGCGCATGAGTTGGGGCACATCTATTGCGGCCATGTTGGAGGGGACAGTAAGGGGCGTTGGCCGGATAGAAGAAACATGTCACGCGCACAGGCGGAAATGGAAGCCGAAGCTGTAGCTTGGCTGGTATGTCAGCGCAACGGTGTCAAAACCAAATCACGCGAGTATTTAAACGAGATTGTGCGAGATGTTGCACCTGCCGACATCAGCATGTATGCAATATTCGAGGCGGCCAATCGGGTGGAGTCGCGCACTGCACCAGCCGAGAAGAAATGACCTAACAGCAGCCCGTTAGTTGGCGGGGAGTTGGATCGGGCAGTTGTGTGCGTCAAGAAACGTACCATTGTCGAAGCGAAGGCGATGGTGCTTTCCAAATGACCGTTTACGCAAAAATTTTACACCCTCATTAGTCGGCGCGCTTGCGAAGCCAAATCGTGAGCTTGTCGGTCAGCTTCAAACAAAATGATTCTGCGGTGGGAGCGAAATCAGGCGGGTCAAAATTGTTTGCTGTTGTGCTTATTACCTTTGTTGAATCCTCGGCAGGGGTTGCTTGGGTTGATTCCATGCTAGGGGGAAATTGTTTCAGAATGTCCCTATATGTTTCGGCATGAGTTATATCGCTAATAACGACCATTATCTTTCTCCAATTTGACTGAAGCTTATGGGCTTATTCGAGCGCATCACCAAGTCGAAGCCGGTGGTTGATCTGGTGGGCGGGAGGGGCGGCGAATCGGGCGAACAAGCCTCTGCATTATTCAGCCGGAAGCAATCCAAAGCGGGCTTGCCGCCTGTGGATCAATCAATCATTGATGCCCTTGTCAGCCGGATCAACGGTGTACGGCAGGCCGCAGGTGATGCACGCATAACCGTGGTGTTTGCGCCGTCCAAACTTCCCGCTGATGTATTGAAACAGGCGAAACTCCAAGGCGTGCCGGAAAATGAAATTCATGGCGTGCTCCACAACGGGCGGGCGTACATTGTGCGCCAGAACCGCAAGACAGAGCAAGATATTGAAGAAGATATTGAAGAAGTGCTGATGCACGAAGTCTTGGGGCATGGCGGTGTTCATGCCTTGCTGGGCGGTGCGCGCGAGGGCGTGCTGCTGGAATCGTTCAATCGCGCAGGCGGTATCGGCGGCATTCGCCTGATTGCCGCGAAGCATGGCGTGCTGGAACAACTGAACCAGCGCCTCCCCAAGGGCAAACTGGATTCCGCGCAGAAGATCGCCGTGGTGGATGAAATGCTGGCGCTGGCGCAAGCCAAAAACAACCAATCCAACATCCTGCGCGCGGCAAATAAGCCGAGCACTTCTGCGCGTAATGTACCGTGAATTCGTTGGATGAAGTATCATGTAAAAGGTAGCTGTTTCAATGTGAGGATGCTATTTGGCAGCATGGATTTGCAGGTAAAGCGGAAAAGCCAAGTGGGGTATCGAAGCTGTAATCGTGGTAACAAACGTGGTAACACATGGTTAAGATGGTTGCTAAATCAAGTACTGTAGCCATTTTTGGCGAATAATGTGGGTGTGACCCCCCCTCCAATTCAGCATCCTAACTCGTCCGGCAACGTGCAAAGCCGTTTTTTTAACGTGAAACTCGCGCAGCGAGGGCTTCGCCCTCTCTCCCACCAGACAGTAGAGTGAGGGAAACGGTCAGGGCGCAGACGATTCATTTTTTGGGGTGGCCTGCGCCATGACCGTTTGTTTGCTGAAACCGGTTGATTTCAAGCCTCCAATCCGGGCAGCTTCCGCTGCTTTTCACGGCATTTTCTCTGCTGCGGGCGCACACCTTCGATTTCTTTCTGTTGGCTTCTTTCTGCTCCCCGGTCAATGCGGCAGCGCGTGTTCCATTTTCGCATATCTGGCTGGCGATGCCTGCCTCGGCGAGCTTCTCTTCCGTGTTTTTGGAACGATAGGCGCTGTCGGCATAGACCGCGCGCTTGTTCCCAATGCCAACCGCATCGCTTTCACCGGCACGCCGCTGGTTAACGAGCGGCATGGCGGGAAGAAAACCACTACCCTTTTATCCTTAAAAACTCTGTCAGCCACAGAGAACACAGAGATCACAGAGTAAAAACAAACGGTTGAACCAAGAAATTGATTCACCTTTTGGGTGTGCCATAAAAACGTGTCGTACCGCTGATTTCTCTGTGTACTCTGTGTTCTCTGTGGCTTGAATTGAGGTTTTTAGGTTTATAAAGGGTGGCAAGAATGCAACGGAACTTCATGGGGGCGGCAGTTTTTCGAGTAAAATCCGTGGCGCTGCGCCAGCGGGGCATGGGCGGCAATTTCTGAAAGAACCTTGGAACGATGAGCAGTAACGCACAGGCGCCGGTTTCACATTTCATCCGCAATATCGTCGAGGCCGATCGGGCGAGCGGCAAGCATCGGGCCATCACCACCCGTTTCCCGCCGGAGCCGAACGGCTACCTTCATATTGGCCACGCCAAGTCCATCTGCCTGAATTTCGGGCTGGCGCTCGAATACGGCGGCAAATGCAACCTGCGCTTTGATGATACCAACCCCGAAAAGGAAAGCGAAGAATACGCGCGCTCCATTCAGGAGGACGTGCGGTGGCTTGGCTTTCAATGGGAAGGCCCGGTGCGCTGGGCGTCGGATTATTTCGATGCGTTGCATGGCTTCGCGGTGGAACTCATCAACAAGGGGCTGGCGTATGTGGACGACCTGACGCCGGAACAGATGCGCGAATATCGCGGCACTTTGACCGAGCCGGGCAAAAACAGCCCGAACCGCGACCGTCCCAGCGCCGAAAACCTCGATCTGTTCGCGCGCATGAAGAACGGCGAATTTCCCGACGGCAGCCTGGTGCTGCGCGCAAAGATTGACATGGCATCGCCCAACATCAACCTGCGCGACCCGGCGCTGTACCGCATCCGACGCGCGCAACACATCCGCACCGGAGACAGGTGGTGCATTTATCCGATGTACGATTACACCCATTGCATTTCCGACGCGCTGGAACACATTACCCACTCGCTGTGTACGCTGGAATTCGAGGATCATCGCCCGTTATACGACTGGGTGCTGGACAACATCACGATCCCCTGCCACCCGCAGCAGATCGAGTTTTCCCGGCTGGAGTTGCGCTACACCCTCACCAGCAAGCGCAAGCTGCTGCAACTGGTCACCGAAAAACATGTATCGGGCTGGGACGACCCGCGCATGCCGACCATCACCGGCATGAGGAGGCGCGGTTACACGCCGGAAGGCATCCGCGAATTCGCGCGGCGCATCGGCATTTCCAAGAGCGGGAACGTGGTGGAACTGGCGGTGCTGGAAGCGTGCATCCGCGATGACCTGGAAGCGCGCGCGCCGCGCGTGATGGCGGTGGTGAAGCCGCTGAAAGTGGTCATCCGCAATTTTGTGGCAGGCGAAACCGGGTCGCGCGAAGCGGGTTTTCACCCGGAGCGACCGGAATTCGGCAACCGCCTGGTGCCGTTCGCCAAAGAGATATGGATAGAGGCCGATGATTTTGCCGAGCACCCCCCGGCTGGCTGGCAGCGTTTGTCGCCGGGCGGCGAGGTGCGCCTGCGCTATAGCTACGTGATGCGTTGCGATGAATCGGTGAAAGACGCGGCGGGCAACATTGTCGAATTGCTCTGCTCGATTGATCGGGATACGCTGGGCAAGAATCCTGCCGGGCGCAAAGTGAAGGGCGTGATCCATTGGCTGCCCGCCGAACATGCGCTTGCTGCCGAAATCCGCCTCTATGACCGCCTGTTCACCGTGCCCGAACCGGACGCGGATAAGGAACGGAGCTTTCTCGAATTCATCAACCCCGGATCACTCACTGTGATGCAGGGCTGGGTGGAAGCCTGCGTGAAGGACGCCGCGCCAGAAACCCGCTACCAGTTCGAGCGGCTCGGCTATTTCTGCACCGACCGGCGCGACCACCGACCGGGGCGGAGGCTGGTGTTCAACCGCACGGTGACGCTCAAGGATTCGTGGGCGAAGGAGCGGGGAGAGGGCGATGTATAAACGTATCGCGGTGGCGGTGGACGGCAGCAAAACTTCCGACAAGGCGTTACGGGAAGCTGTCGGACTTGCCGGAGAAATGGGCGCAACCATTCTGTTGATCCACGTTTGCGAAGAAATGCCTGCCATGTGGGAACCCGGCGGAATAAGCATGATGCCATCGCAGGAAATCATGCGGGCGATTGCCGCTGCGGGCGAGGCATTGCTGGAAAACCGGAAGGCGCGGGTTGCCGGGCAAGGCGTGCCGGTGGAAGCCCGGCTGGCCGAAACCTTCGGCGGTCGCGTGGGCGTCGTTCTTGCGGAGGAAGCGCAGAAATGGAACGCCGATCTTCTGGTGGCGGGCACGCACGGGCGCAAGGGCGTGGATCGCATTCTGATGGGCAGCGCGGCCGATGGCGCTGCCCGCGCCGCGACCATGCCGGTGCTGCTGGTTCGCGGAGAAAACTAACCCTTTGCTCTACAGGCTCCGCCCATGCTGAAAATCCATAACTCCCTCACCCGCGAAAAACAGAATTTCATCCCCATCGAACCCGGCAAGGTGCGCATGTACGTGTGCGGCATGACGGTCTACGATTACTGCCATCTCGGCCACGCGCGCGTGATGGTGGTGTTCGACATGGTGTACCGCTGGCTCAAGGCAAGCGGGCTGGACGTGACCTACGTGCGCAACATCACCGACATTGACGACAAGATCATCAAGCGCGCGGCGGAAAACGGGGAATCCATCCATGCCCTGACGCAACGCTTCATCGCTTTCATGCACGAGGACGAGCGCGCGCTGGGTGTGCTGCCGCCCGATCACGAGCCGCGCGCCACGCAATATGTGCCGCAGATGCTGGACATGATCGCCAGGCTGGAAGCCAACGGGCTGGCCTATCGCGCCAGCGATGGCGACGTGAATTATTCGGTGCGCAAGTTTCCCGAATACGGAAGATTGTCCGGCAAGTCGCCGGAAGATTTGCGCGCGGGCGAGCGCGTGGAGGTGGATGCCAACAAGCACGACCCGCTCGATTTCGTGCTGTGGAAACACGCGAAAGACAGCGAAGCGGAAGAAGTAAAGTGGGATTCGCCGTGGGGCAAGGGCCGCCCCGGCTGGCATATCGAATGCTCGGCGATGGGTTCCGAAATCCTCGGCAAGCATTTCGACATCCACGGCGGCGGCGCCGACCTGCAATTTCCGCACCACGAGAACGAGATCGCGCAAAGCGAAGGCGCGCACCGCTGCCGCTTCGTGAACTACTGGATGCACAACGGCTTCGTGCGCGTGGACAGCGAGAAGATGTCGAAAAGCCTGGGCAATTTCTTCACCATCCGCGAAGTGCTGAAGAAGTACGATGCGGAAGTGGTGCGTTTCTTCATCCTGCGCGCCCATTACCGCAGCCCGCTGAATTATTCCGACGCGCACCTGGACGATGCGAAGGGTGCGCTGACCCGGCTCTACACTGCATTGAAATCCCTCCCTCTCCCCTCTGGGGAGGGGTGGGGTGGGGGAGGCGCCGTTGACTGGAGCGAACCCCACGCCCAGCGCTTCAAGGCCGCAATGGATGACGACTTCAACACGCCGGAAGCGGTCGCCGTGCTGTTCGATCTTGCCAACGAAGCAAACCGCACCCGCTCGCCGCAATTGCTCGCGCAACTCAAAGTGCTGGGTGCGACAGTTGGGTTGCTGCAGCGCGAGCCGCAAGATTTTTTACAAGGAAGAATTACTGGCAAACCAAGTGTTACGTTGGGGGAACTAACTGTTCATGCAACTGGAACAATTAGGCATACTCCAGAATCGATTGATTACTTAATTAGAGAGCGCGCTACCGCCAAGAAATCTAAGAATTTTGCCGAAGCCGACCGCATCCGCAAGGAGTTGCTGGAAACCGGCATCGTGCTGGAAGACAGCGCTGCCGGAACAACCTGGCGGCGCGCATAAACCCAAATAATCCATTAGGCCGTCATTCCCGCGCAGTCGGGAATCCAGCAATAAGAAGCATTCCGCGTAGCGGGCAAAACGAGCCGCTGGCGGCGAGTTTCGAGGTACGGCCAAACCAAGTTGCTGTCCCACTTGCACCCGCAAGGAGTACGCCGTGGTTGTACGGGGCTGAAGCCCCAACAACACACGCTGCGTGGGAATTTGTTCATCAACTGGATTCCCGCCTGCGCGGGAATGACGTTGTTTTTTCTAACAACTGGATTCCCGCCTGCGCGGGAATGACGTTGTTTTTTCTAATGAACTATCCGGGATAAATCAAACCGGCGTAAAGCTGATCCGCTCGTAGTCCAGCCCTTTCTCCACGCTGAACTCCATTCTGATATTCAGCTTCTGCTTGTCTGCCGGGATGATTTCCACCACCCGCCCCGGCTTGAACCAGTCGCGCGGCGCTATTAGGCTGGCGGGGATTTTCAGCGCGTCCATGGCGGGCAGCAGCAGGGCCGCGACATATTTGTCGGATACGCTGAGATTGACCCCGGTGGCTTTCATGGCGGCGGCCTGCGGCACACCGGGCAGGTAGCGCACCCCGACATGCAGCCGCCCGGCCTGCGTGACCCTGACCCAGCTTACCGCGCCCAGCGCGAAAGTTTCGGCCCCGTCCGCGCGCACCGCGACGACCTGGTTATGGCCGAGGCGCGCTCCCATGCTTTCCTCGCGCAACAACCTGGCGCCGAGTACGCTTTCGTCCTGTATCCGCCAGGTTTCCAGCGTAAAACCCATCTCGGACAGGTCGTGTCGGTCTGTATCGGACAGCACGCGCCCAAACGCCTCGATCTGCTTGCGGGAAATGGTATCCACCGCCGAGTCCTTGCTGGGCTGCCGGAACGGCTTGTTTGCGGTGTGCGCATAACAGCTTTCCATGCCGTAACACATCTGCGCCCGCCGCATATCGCCCTGGCGTTCGGCGATGCGCTCGCCCCGCCCTTCGCACCAGCGTTGCAGCAGGAGAGCGAGAAACTCGATGCAATCGGCTTTGCTGCACCCCACACCCAATCCCTGCTGCTGCGGCGATTGCCCCTGTTGCAGCAGGATGATCTTCACGCGCAGCAATTTGCTCAGCGGCACCATCGCCAGGTAACGCACATGGTCATTCTGGGTTATGTGCTGAAGCGGCTGCAGCCCGGACGGGCTCTCCAGGTCAACCGCCAGCGGCGGCGCATCGCCGCGGCTCTTGGTGTAGCTGCGCTCCACGGTGATGTCCGCGCTCCATAGCGACAGCCAGCGATCCAGCAGTTGCATCTGGCTGCGCGCCAGGTCGGCGCGGTAGGCATGGCAGGCGAGCAGCAGCTTGACGTAAGTTGCGCGGCAGGTCGTAGTGCCGGTGTTGCCGTCAGGGTTGCCGGTGTTGCCTTCGAGATTGCCGGGCACTTCCTGCAACTGCCAGCCGCGCTCCTCGCAAAACCCGTACAGCGCGTGCAACTGGCGCCACAACTTTCCGTCGAACTCGTAGCCCGCGCACAAATATTCGTAAATCTGCAAACCGCTGTACAGCAGGCAGCGCTGGCACAGCAATGCGCCGAGCGGGGAAAGCTGCGCGTCGCCCGCGATGCAGGCTTGCAGGCAGCGCCGGTAGCCGGCGACCATGCCTTGCCACAGCCCGACGATGGAAACGAATACGGCCAGTTCCTCGTTGCTCAGCGGCAGTTTCTTGGCAACCAGTTTCCTGGCGTAATCGCCCTGCACGGGCGACACCGTTTCGCGCAGCAGCTCAAGGGTGTGCAGGCGCTCCAGGCCGCGCATCGGGTAGCGGTTGAATTCGTCCAACTGCGTGCGCAACACCCCGTGCGCGGCGTGCAGGTTGGTGAGCTGCAACTGCCCCAGCCATTGCGCGCAACCGGCGGCATCCCTGAAGGCGGGGTTGGCGCGGTCGTCGGTAGGATCGAGCGGCAGGGTAAGCATGGTGGTTTACAGGATAAATTTGTTCTCGGCAAAGAATGTAGGGTGGCCCCAAACCGGACGAGCCAGGAAAAATGGGAGACCGTCTTCGCTACGCGCTGGAGTTTGAGCACTCACAACAATACCCGCTCGATCCCGCCGCTGTTTGCCTTCCGCACATAATCCGCCAGCCAGTTCTCGCCCAGCAGGCGCCTTGCCATCTCGATCACCACATAATCCGCCGTGGTGCCGGAATCGTCATTGTAGCGTGAAAGCCCTTGCAGGCAAGCCGGGCAGGAGGTGAGCACCTTGACCTCGCCGGTGTAGCCGTCGGCGCGCAGCGCATCTGCTCCCTTGCGCATTTCCTCTTCCTTGCGGAAGCGCACCTGGGTCGAGATGTCCGGGCGGGCCACCGCCAGCGTGCCGGCTTCGCCGCAGCAGCGCTCGCTCAGCGTCACTTTTTCGCCCATCAGCCGGTTGACCACCTGCACCGGCGGGTAGGTTTTCATCGGCGTGTGGCAGGGGTCGTGGTAGAGGAAACGCGCGCCGGGCACCCCTTCCAGCCCGATATTCTTCTCCATCAGGTACTCGTGGATGTCGAGCAGGCGGCAGCCGGGGAAAATCTTGTCGAACTGGTAATGCAGCAACTGGTCCATGCAGGTGCCGCACGACACCACCACGGTCTTGATGTCGAGATAATTGAGCGTGTTGGCGACGCGGTGGAACAGCACCCGGTTGTCGGTGATCATCTGCCCGGCCCGGTCGTCCATTCCCGCCGAGTTCTGCGGGTAACCGCAGCACAGGTAGCCCGGCGGCAGCACGGCGATCGCGCCGATCTCGTACAGCATCGCCTGCGTCGCCAGCCCCACCTGGCCGAACAGGCGCTCCGAGCCGCAGCCGGGAAAATAAAACACCGCCTCGGAGTCTTCGTTCACCTTGCGCGGGTCGCGGATTACCGGCACCACGGCGCTGTCTTCGATGCCGAGCAAGGCGCGCGCGGTTTTTTTCGGCAGCCCGCCCGGCATCGGCTTGTTGACGATATGGATCACCCGCGCCCGGACAAGCGGCGAAATAAATGGGGCCTGCCCCACCGTGGCGGGCGGGTGCGCGGTCTGGGCGCGGGACAGGCCAAGATGCCGCGCGGCCCGGTAACCGGCCCGCTGGGCGCGGTAGCCCCACCCGATCATCACCTTGCGCACCAGCCTGATAATGGCTGGGTCGGTGGCATTGAGAAAGAGCATCGCAGCCGCTTTGCCCGGATTGAATTTCTGCTTGCCCTGCTTGCGCAGGAAATTGCGCATCGCCACCGATACGTCGCCGAAGTCTATATCCACCGGGCAGGGAGAAAGGCACTTGTGGCACACCGTGCAGTGATCCGCCACGTCGCCGAACTCGTCGAAATGCGCGAGGGAAATCCCGCGCCGCGTCTGTTCCTCGTACAGGAACGCCTCGATCAGCAGCGAAGCGCCGAGTATCTTGTTGCGCGGCGAATACAGCAGGTTGGCGCGCGGCACATGGGTGGAGCACGCCGGCTTGCACTTGCCGCAACGCAGGCAATCCTTGATCGAGTCGGAGATTTTTCCCAGCTCGCTCTTTTCCAGAATCAGGCTTTCCAGCTCCATCAAACTGAAGCTGGGGGTGTAGGCGCGCTCCAGGTTGCCGCCGGCCAGCAGCTTGCCGCGGTTGAAACGGCCCCGCGGGTCAATCCGCCGCTTGTAGGCGGCGAAGGCGGCGATTTCTTCCGGCTCCAGAAAATCGAGCTTGGTGATGCCGATGCCGTGTTCGCCGGAAATCACCCCGCCCAGCGATTTGGCCAGCCGCATGATGCGCTCGACCGCCCGGCCCGCCTGTTGCAGCATGGCGTAATCGTCCGAGTTGACCGGGATGTTGCTGTGTACGTTGCCGTCGCCCGCGTGCATGTGCAGCGCCACGAACACGCGGCTTTTCAGCACGCCCCGGTGGATCGCGTCGCATTGGTCCAGGATGGACCGGTAGGCGCGGCCGCCGAAGATGTGGTGCAGCGGCTCGCGGATTTCCTGCTTCCAGGAAGCGCGCAGGGTGTGGTACTGCAGGGCCCGGAAGACCAAGCTGGTAGCTGGTAGCTGGTGGCCTGTAGCTGGGGGTGGAGTAGTTTGGCTACTAGCTACCGGCAACTCGCTACAAGCTGAATCAAGGTTATCCAGCAGCCACTGCCAGCGGGCGCGCACTCCGGCCAGCAGTTCGCGCGCCTGCTGCGGGCGGGTGTCGGGCAACTCGGCGCCGCCCAACTGCGCGTCCTCCTGGCGATGCAGCGGCAGATCGTCGGCAAAGAACTCCTGCAACGCCTCAACCAGCTTGAGCTTGTTGCCGAGCGAAAGCTCGATGTTGATACGCTCGATGCCATCGCAGTAATCGCCCATGCGCGAAAGCGGGATGACCACGTCCTCGTTGACCTTGAACGCGTTGGTGTGCTTGGCGATGGCGGCGGTGCGCGCGCGGTCCAGCCAGAATTTCTTGCGCGCCTCGGCGGACACCGCGACAAACCCCTCGCCGCTGCGCAAATTGGCCAGCCGCACGACTTCCGATGCGGCCTGCGCCACGGCGTTCTCGTCGTCGCCCACCACGTCGGCGAGCAGCACCATCTTGGGCCGTGTGCCTCGCCGGGATTTGGTGGCGTAGCCCACCGCCTTGAGGTAGCGCTCGTCCAGGTGCTCCAGGCCGGCTAGAAAGACCGGGGAAGGGGAAAGGGGAAAGGGGGAAAGGGAGGTGCTGCGTTTATCAAATAGCGCGGTGATCTCCACAATAGCAGGCACCGCCTCGTGTACCTGGCCGAAAAACTCCAGACACACCGTGCGCGTGAACCGGTGCGCGCGGTGCAGGATGAAGCGCGCCGAAGTGATGATGCCGTCGCAGCCTTCCTTCTGGATGCCCGGCAGCCCGGACAGAAACTTGTCGGTCACGTCCTTGCCCAGCCCGCTTTTGCGGAACTTGTTGCCGGGGATTTCCAGCATTTCCGGCGCGCCGTGCGGGGTCTTGCCATCCGCCTCGAAACGGCTGATGCGGAATCGCGCAAGCTCCGTATCGTGAATCTTGCCCAGGTTGTGCCCCACGCGCTCCACTGCCATCCACAACCCGTCCGGCGTGACCATGCGCCACGAAGCCAGGTTGTCCAGCGCGGTGCCCCACAGCACGGCTTTCTTGCCGCCCGCGTTCATGGCGATGTTGCCGCCGATGCACGAGGCGTCCGCCGAGGTCGGATCCACCGCGAACACCAGGCCGCCGGTCTCCGCCGCTTCCATCACGCGGCGCGTGACCACGCCCGCGCCGCAATGGATGGTGGCGACAGGGTTGTCCAGATCCGGCAACGCAAGCGTTTCCACAGGGGAAAGCGCGTCCAGTTTTTCCGTGTTGATGACGGCGGAACTCTTGTCCAGCGGCACCGCGCCGCCGGTGTAGCCGGTGCCGCCGCCGCGCGGGATGATGGTCAGTTCGAGCTCGATGCAGGCGCGCACCAGCGGCGCGACCTCCTCTTCCGTATCCGGATGCAGCACCACGAACGGATATTCCACGCGCCAGTCGGTGGCATCCGTCACATGCGCCACGCGCGCCATGCCGTCGAACCGGATGTTGTCGCGGCGCGTGATGCGGCCCAATACCTGCAACGCGCGGCGGCGCGACTGCAAGGTGCATTCGAATTCTGCGGAGAACTCGTTGACCGCATGGTGCGCCAGCTCCAGCAGGCGTTTCACCCCCTCGTTGCTCTGGCGGCGCTGTTCGATGGCGTGCAGGCGGTGGCGCAAGGCGCCGACCAGCGCGCCGCGCCGTTTCGGGTTGCCCAGCAGGTCGTCCTGCAAGTACGGGTTGCGCTGCACCACCCAGATGTCGCCCAGCACCTCGTACAACATGCGCGCGGAGCGCCCGGTGCGGCGCTCGGCGCGCAGGCTGTTGACGATGTCCCACGCCTCGGCTCCGAGAATGCGGATGACGATTTCGCGGTCGGAAAAAGAAGTGTAGTTATACGGAATTTCGCGCAAACGGGCGGTCATGTTCGCTGCCTGGCACATGCAAAGTGGCGCATTTTACCGCATCGCTCGCGATTGATGCGGTTCGCGGGCTTCACCACATCCTGCGGCTCTCAAACAGAACCGTGGCCGCGATTAAAGAAGCTCTTCCCGGTGCTACAGGGAAGGCCGCCCTATTTTTGCTGCGGCCGGGAGCATATGAGCAGACCGTCACAACGCCTCAAACGCGCCGGTTGCCGCGTCATGGCGCAGCAAGCGGCCATGCTCGATGTCGAAGTACCAGCCGTGCAGCGTGAGCGTGCCTCCCCCGACGCGCTCGCGCACCCACGGAAAAGTCATCAGGTTGCGCAGCGAGATCAGGATGGCGCGCTGCTCGCAGGCTTGCAACCGCTCATCCATGGGCGCGCCGGGCATGTCGCGCTCCGCGGTCGCCCGCGCACCCTCGGCCAGGCGCATCCAGTCGTCAATATAGGAATCCGGATTGGCGGCGCCGCCGCTTTCCAGCAGCGCGCGTATGCCGCCGCAACGGGCATGGCCCAGCACGATGATGTGTTGCACGCCGAGGTTGCATACGCCGAACTCTAGGGCTGCGCTGGTGCCGTGGTATCCGGCGTGACTTTCCCTCGGTGGCACCAGGTTGGCGACGTTGCGGATGACGAACAGGTCGCCCGGCGCGCAATCCAGCACGATGGCGGGATCAACGCGCGCATCGCAGCAGGCCACCACCAGTATGCGGGGCGTTTGCCCCTGCGCTACCAGTTGTCGGTACAGCGCGTCGTCGTGGGTGAAATGCTGTTCGCGGAAACGCCGGAAACCCTGTATCAGTTGCTCCGGAGAGCTCATGCGCCGGTCAGCCGACGCAAGGCTTCGCGGTATTTGTCCGAAGTTTTTTGCAGCACATCGGGAGGCACCCTGGGCGCGGGCGGCTGTTTGTTCCAGCCGGAAGCTTCCAGCCAATCGCGCACGAACTGCTTGTCGAAACTGGGCGGATTGCTGCCGACACGGTATTCGTCGGCGGGCCAGAAGCGCGAGGAATCGGGCGTGAGCGCCTCATCAATCAAAACCATCCTGCCCGCCCCGTCCACGCCGAACTCGAACTTGGTGTCGGCGATGATGAGGCCCCTGGATGCGGCATAATCGGCGGCTTCGATATAGAGCGCCAATGTGGCATCGCGCACCTCGGCGGCGCGCG
The DNA here is from genome assembly GCA_016223025.1 of Nitrosomonadales bacterium. Lineage (GTDB taxonomy): Bacteria > Pseudomonadota > Gammaproteobacteria > Burkholderiales > Gallionellaceae > VIKH01. The sequence continues at coordinate 22,099 of JACRPU010000025.1, forward strand.
CTTCGCCCAGCAGTTCCGCCGTCCGCCCGAAGGAAATGTTTTCGTCATGCTCGCCGGCCGCGGCCTTGGTGGAGGGGGTAAACAGGGGTTGCGGCAGCTTCTGCGCCTCCTGCAAACCGGCAGGAAGGGGGATGCCGCACACCGCGCCGGATTTTTTGTAATCCTTCCAGCCTGAGCCTGCCAGATAGCCGCGCACGATGGCCTCTATCGGCAGCGGTTTCAGGCGCTTCACCACGAAGGCGCGGCCCGTCACCTGGGCGCGATCCGCGCCCGTTTTCAGCACGTCCTCCGGCCCGATGCCGGTAAGATGGTTGGGGATGACATGGCCCAGCTTCGCAAACCAGAAGTTGGACATTGCGGTAAGCACCTGTCCCTTGCCCGGTACCGGGTCTGGCAGGATCACGTCGAAGGCAGATAAACGGTCGGTCTGCACGATCAGCAAGTGATGCTCGTCCACGCCGTAAATATCGCGCACCTTGCCGCGGTGCAGCAGTGGCAGGCTGGTCAGATTGGATTCGTGCAAGGCGGACATAATTATTCCCTAAGAGATTTGGAAATTACCAAATTATGGTGAAGGGAGAAGGGGGAAGGGAGAAGGGTAAAAAACTCATCTCCGCGTAAAGGGCGCTTGGGTTTTACCCTTCTCCCTTCCCCCTTCAATCAGCCAGGCGCGGGCAAGGTTGTCGCAGCAATCGTCTCCGCCTGCTTCTTGCGATAATCGGCGAGTTTCTGCGCCAGCCCCGCATCGTTCAGCGCCAGCATGGAAACCGCAAACAAGACGGCGTTTGCCGCGCCCGCCTCTCCGATGGCAAAGGTGGCGACCGGTATGCCCTTCGGCATCTGCACGATGGACAGAAGTGAGTCCATACCCTTGAGGTATTTGGATGGAACCGGCACGCCCAGCACCGGCAGCATGGTCTTGCTTGCAATTACGCCGGCCAGGTGGGCGGCGCCGCCCGCACCGGCGATGAAGCATTGCACTCCCTGTGCCGCCATTTCTCCGATGTAATCGTCCAGCAGATCTGGCGAACGGTGCGCCGAAATCACGCGGGCATCATAAGTTACGCCGAAATCCTGCAACTGGCGCGCGGCCTGCTGCATGATTTCCCAGTCGCTCGAACTGCCCATGACGATGGAAACAAGAGGGGCGCCCATGTTCTTATGCTCCCTTGTGATAGCCCGCGACGCGCTCGACTTCATTTTTCGAGCCGAGAATTACCGGCACACGCTGGTGCAGGCCGGTGGGTTTCACGTCCATGATGCGCTCGCGCCCGGTCGAGCTCATGCCGCCCGCCTGCTCCACGATGAAGGACATCGGGTTGGCTTCGTACAGCAGGCGCAGCTTGCCTTCCTTTCCGGGTTCTTTGGTGTCGAACGGGTACATGAATATGCCGCCGCGCGTCAGGATGCGGTGTACTTCCGCGACCATGGAGGCCACCCAGCGCATGTTGAAGTTTTTCTCGCGCCCGCCCGGCGTCCTGCCCTTCAGGCATTCGTCCACATACCGCTGCACCGGCGCTTCCCAGAAACGCTGATTGGAGACATTGATGGCAAATTCGCCGGTGTCGGCGGGAATGGTCATTTTCGGGTGGGTCAGCATGAATTCGCCGATATCGTTGTCCAGCGTGAAACCGTCCACGCCGTGGCCGGTGGTCAGCACCAGCATGGTGGAGGGGCCGTACAGCGCATAGCCGGCGCAGACTTGTTTGACGCCCGGTTGCAGGAAATCTTCGGCGGTCGGGTTGGTTACGCCATCCTTGCAACGCAGGATGGAAAAGATCGTGCCGACGGAAATATTGACATCAATGTTGGACGATCCGTCCAGAGGATCAAACGTCAGCAGATATTTGCCTTTCGGGTAACGGGCGGGAATGGGGTAAATGTCATCCATTTCTTCCGAAGCCATGGCCGCGAGGTGGCCGCTCCATTCATTGGCGCGGATAAAAATGTCGTTGGTGATCACATCCAGTTTTTTCTGCGTCTCGCCCTGGACGTTTTCGCTGCCGGCGCTGCCCAGCACGCCGATCAGCGCGCCTTTGTTGACGCTGTGGGCGATCTGCTTGCAGGCGGTGATAATGTCGCTGAGCAAGCCGGTGAAATCGCCGGACGCGCCGGGAATGTGCCTTTGCTCCTCGATGATGAACTGGACCAGATTCTTGCCCATGATTATTCCTGTTGGTTTGGAGCGCGGATTTTACATGGTTTTGCGCGGCCTCTCCACACGCATGGGCGGTGAGGCGCAACAGAATGACGAACGTCAACCTTCCGCCAGTTGTTACAATCGGCCTATGAACACTTATCCGTTGCACCCCGTCGAACTCAAGGAGCAAACGGTCAATTTCCGGGCGCTTCCGCCGCTGTCGCTGTATGTCCATGTGCCGTGGTGCGCGCGCAAATGCCCCTATTGCGACTTCAATTCGCACGAGGCGAGGAGCGGTTTGCTGGAGCGGGAATATGTGGCGGCGCTCATCCGCGATCTGGAGCTGGCGCTGCCGCAAATCTGGGGGCGCAAGGTTTACACCGTGTTCATCGGGGGCGGCACACCCAGCCTGCTTTCTGCGCGGGCTATCGAGGATATCCTGGCTGCGGCGCGCATGTTGCTGCCGCTCGAAGTGAACGCGGAGATCACGCTGGAAGCCAATCCCGGCACGGTTGAGGCAGAGCGCTTCGCCGGCTATCGCAGCGCCGGGGTGAACCGCCTTTCGCTGGGCATCCAGAGTTTCAACGATGCGCATCTCAAGGCGCTGGGACGCATCCACAATGCGGCAGAGGCGCGCCGCGCCGCAGAAATCGCGCGGCAGCACTTCGACAACATCAACCTGGATTTGATGTACGGCCTGCCGCAACAGCCAATTGAAGATGCCGGGCAGGATGCTGTTACAGCGCTCGGTTATGCGCCGCAGCATTTGTCCTGCTACCACCTGACGCTTGAGCCGAACACGGCGTTTCACCGCCATCCTCCAGCCCTGCCGGACGAAGAGGCGAGCAGCGAGATGCAGCGGCGCATCGAACAATTGCTTGCCGCCCACGGCTACCGGCATTACGAAACCTCGGCTTTTGCCAAGCCGCAAAAACAGTCGCGCCACAACCTGAATTACTGGCAGTTCGGCGACTACCTCGGTATCGGCGCCGGGGCGCACAGCAAGCTGAGTTTTTCGGACAAAGTATTGCGCCAGGCTCGCCACAAGCAGCCGCAAGCTTACCTCGATGCGGTGGCACGCGGCTCGCCGGTGCAGGCAGAGCATGAGGTTGGCCGCGATGATCTGGCGTTCGAGTTCATGATGAACGCGCTGCGCTTGAATGAAGGATTCGATGAGGCGTTGTTCGCCGAGCGCACCGGCCTTTCGCTGCTGGTGCTGCGCCGCGAGCTGGGTGAAGCCGGGCGGCGGGGGCTGCTGTTGCGCGACCGGCAGCGCATCGCGCCGACCGAGTTGGGTCGGCGTTTCCTGAACGACCTGCTACAAATCTTTCTTCCGGCGAAAAATTAAATCCCGCACCTCGTGCCCCAGCCGCAAACCTCGCTGCTCGAACCTGGTGAGCGGGCGATAGCCGGGGCGGGGCGCATAGGCGGCGGCGGTATTTTCCAGCAGCGGCTCGGCGGAGAGCACGGCGAGCATTTGTTCGGCATAGTCCCGCCAGTCGGTAGCCGTATGGATGCAGCCTCCCGGCTTAAGCTTTTTTGCCAGTTGCGCCACGAACGGCGCCTGGATCAGGCGGCGTTTGTGGTGGCGGGCCTTGTGCCAGGGATCGGGGAAAAAAATGTGCGCGCCATCCAGCGAGCTGTCGGCAATCATGTCGCGCAGCACTTCCACAGCGTCGTGCTGGATGATGCGCACATTGCCGAGATGCTTTTCTTCGATCAGCTTGAGCAGGCTGCCCACTCCAGGCGTATGCACTTCCAGGGCCAGAAAATCGCTGCCGGGGTTGGCCTGCGCGATCGAGGCCGTAGTTTCGCCCATGCCTGATCCGATCTCGATGATCCTGGGCGCAGCCCTGCCGAAGGCGGCGTCCAGATCGAGCCGTTGCGCGGCGAAGGGAATGCCGTAGCGCGGCATCCCGGTATCGTAGCAACGCTGCTGGGCATTGGAAACCCTCCCCTGCCGCAACACGTAGCTGCGGATGTGCGTGCTGTGACGCGGCATCAGGGCTTGCCGATCAGTCCGGCGACCGGCGAGCTTGGCGCGGCGCTGTAAAACTTCCTGGGCATGCGCCCGGCCAGGAATGCCGCGCGTCCCGCCTCCACCGCCTGCTTCATGGCGGATGCCATCAGCACCGGATTTTGCGCGGCGGCGATGGCCGTGTTCATCAGCACGCCATCGCAGCCCAGTTCCATGGCGATAGCGGCGTCCGAAGCGGTGCCCACCCCCGCGTCCACCAGCACCGGCACCTGCACGCGCTCCATCAGAAGCTGCAAGTTCCACGGGTTGAGGATGCCCATGCCGGAGCCGATCAGCGAGGCCAGCGGCATGATCGCCGCGCAGCCGATGTCTTCCAGTTGCCTGGCGATGATGGGGTCGTCCGAGGTGTAAACCATCACCTGAAAGCCTTCCGCGATCAGCGTCTTCGCGGCGGCAATGGTTTCCACCACATTGGGATAGAGCGATTGCGGGTCGCCCAGCACTTCCAGCTTGACCAGATTATGCCCATCCAGCAACTCGCGCGCGAGCCGCAGGGTGCGCACCGCGTCGCCCGCGCTGTAGCAGCCTGCGGTATTGGGCAACAGCGTGTATTTCGACGGCGGCAGGATTTCCAGCAGGCTCGGTTCGCCGGGGTTCTGCCCGATATTGCTGCGGCGGATGGCGATCGTGATGATCTCCGCGCCGCTCGCCTCGACGGCGGCTTTGGTCTCGGCGAAATCCTTGTATTTGCCGGTGCCGACCAGCAGGCGGGACGAGTAGCTTTTGCCTGCGATGATAAGTTTGTCGTTCATGTTGTTTCCTTGCCTATCCGGCTTATTGCCAAAGCAGTTGAAAATGCCAAGAGGCGATATCAGCGCACACGGCGCAATGCGCTTCGCGTATTGCGCCCTGCAGGGAGGATTTTGGCAATCAGACGGCAGGCAGGTTTGTTCCCTCAAAGACGAATCCGGAAGCTATCCCCCGCCCACCGCGATGACCACTTCCAGCCTGTCGCCATCCTCCAGTTGTTGCGCGGCAAAGCTGCCGCGCGGCACGATCTCGCCGTTGCGTTCCAGCGCGATGCGCTTGCCGGCCAGCCCCATCTCCTCGACGAGAGCGCCAACGCTGACGGATTCAGGAAATTGGCGTGTAGCGCCGTTGATGCTGACGGTTATCACTTTGCTTGTCCGTGCTAAAATGCGCGCCTATTTTACACCATGCGGGTGTAGCTCAATGGCAGAGCTCTTGGTTCCCAACCAAGTGACGAGGGTTCGATTCCCTTCACCCGCTCCATTTTTCGTGCCGCTTCTGCGGCGCGCAGGGGCGCACCAGAGTAAATTTGTTCTTCAAGTATTTATGTTTAAAATCAACATAAGGGTGGGCACGCTTTTCCCCGCAAGGGGGAGGCCGTGGTTGTAAAACCGCCGAAGCGGCAACAACCTGGCTAGTGGTTACATCAGACGATAAATCTGTCTGCCCGCCCTGCGTTTTTTGAGAACAAATTTGCCCTGAGGGGCGCACTCAAGCGATTGACAAGCGCCGGAGAAATCCGGAGAATTCCGCGCTCTTCCAGGCGATGCATGGCGGGCGGTCAATGGATACCTCTAAAAATTCAAAGCTCTAAGCAAGACAAGGCGCGAGCAAAAAATTGCGACGCAGCGGGGTAAGCAGCCAATCCGCGAAGCGGATGCTCGCAAACTTGGATTTTTAGAGATGCCCTAATGTAATATTGGTGATATAGCTCAGGTGGTTAGAGCGCAGCACTCATAACGCTGAGGTCGGTGGTTCAAATCCACCTATCACCACCAAAACCCTGTTTCAGGCAGCCTCAAAAAGTCTCGAAACTGAACTAAAACCCGCACCGCACATAGCGCTACGGGTTTTTTTACGCCCAGGCGGGCTTAAACGGCCTCAGTACGCTGGCCTGTGCAGAACGACCACATAACGAGCAAAACTGGTGCGACGGTTGTCATTCCACTAAGAGCCAATGCTCAACCTGTAGGCATTATGGCTCCGCTGATCGAGATTGCCGGGAAAAGACAGTTTGTTCTATCAACCGACGAAATCTTCGCAATCAACACCGTCAGACTCAAGGCTCCGTTAGCCAAGTTGAGTGTAGTTGATCGTACAAAAATTGAACCCGCAATAGATAAGGTAATTGGCGAATACTAATCGCCTAGTAGAGCGTTCCGTTAAAACGGTTACAAATAAACCATTCGGCCTGAGCTTGTCGAAGGCCAGTATTGGCGCGGGACTAGCGGTTCGACAAGCTCACCGCGAACGGTAATGGTTTTGCCGGAACGCTCTACTAGTACAATGTAACACTTATAGCTTCGGATAAAGTCGCGTCAGCTTAATCCGCGCATCCGAGGTTGTAAATTGCCAGTTAATTTTCTTCGAGCTGTTGTTTCGATCTTGCTCCCATGTAACCAC
>JACRPU010000047.1 GCA_016223025.1 Nitrosomonadales bacterium
GGTCGCCGCGTTGCCCGCTCTAAAAACAACCCCGAGCGGGCAACGCGGCGACCCCGCAAATCCGATGTCATGTCAAGCTTTTTTTGCATATTTTGAAAATATTTTTTTCGTGCGGTCCGGATGCCTGCGGTTTCGGGTAAAGGCTGCGAGTGTCTAAACTTCAGACCAACAAATAATTGGGGTGTATGACCAGCTCTCGGGTGCCGGGAACTCTGCCAAGTCTGTAAAGGTAGGGATGAAAAGGTAGCTGGGAAACTGCGTATTCAATTGCTTCTTGCAAATTTAACGCTGCAAGCGCATTGCGGACTTCGATGTAGCCAAGGATTTCGTCTAAATCCCGGCTTGCTGTTTCAAGCCAGACGACGTGCTGCATTTTCCTTAATCTTCGCTTCGATTCTGGCTCTGGCCTTTGCCATCACTTCATCGTGAGGCATGCGGGTTGAATCGGGCGCATCCGCTAATTGCAGCGACTTTTCCACCTTTGCGCAAAACCATGCATCGTAAGCATCGGCTTCGTCAGTCGTGGCAAATTGGGATTCAATCGGTGATAAGGCGGTATTCATAATCGCATTCTAGTGTTGACGGTCGCAAAGCGCAAATGGAATATGGAAGCCATCTTTCCCCGTACAATACGCCCCTCACCATGACCATCATCACCTTCCCCGACAGCCCCTACATCACGGGCTGCGAGGCTCAAGGAAAGAATTCATGAAACTCCTGGTTTTTCTCGCGGGAATATTTTTCTCGGCCCCGGTGCTTGCCGATCCGCCGCCCCCCGCAATTATCCCGCCGAACCAGCAATTGGCCGCAATCAGTTATTTCAAGGACGGCAAGCAGTCTGGCTGCGGGATAAGGGTGGACGGGGAAACCGGAGACAAGGTATGGATCAACGTGCTGCTCAGCGTATTCATGAGGCAATCCGGGAGCCTGTTCGGGATGTTCAAGGTTATCACCAGAAAAATAATCATGGTGGATGGCGCGCCCCTGATGAAGGATGGCCGTGTGGTGTATTCAAGCGCCGGCAACATCCGCAGAGCCTGGATAAAGACCGGATCGGGAGTTCAGTTCCTGCCCGGCAAGGGGGGCGGCCCGCATAACGACGGTTATATGGCGCCCGTGGAATTCGATAATGCGATGGATCTGCTGATCGCGATGCCGCAGTCAGATTTCAGGGTCGGGATCAGCAAAAGCGAAGGTGGGGCGGAAGAGGTGTTCGAGTTCAACAGGCGCATCACGCAGGATGAGGCCGGCAAGCTGTCATCCTGCATGAAAAACCTGAGAGAAGCGAGGGAAGGAAAAAGCTTCTGACGCGCCTTACAATTCCTGCGCGTGCTCGGCCAGATATTTAGCCACGCCTTCCGTGGAAGCGCCCATGCCCGCCTTGCCCTTCTGCCAGCCGGCAGGGCAGACTTCGCCGTGTTCCTCGAAAAACTGCAACGCGTCCACCATGCGCAACATCTCGTCTATGTTGCGGCCCAGCGGCAGATCGTTCACCACCTGGTGCCGGACAACGCCGGAACGGTCTATCAGGAACGAGCCCCGGTAGGCCACCCCTCCGCCCGTTTCCACGTCATAGGCGCGGCAGATTTCATGCTTGATGTCGGCCACCAGCGGGTAGCGCACCTGGCCGATGCCACCCTTGTTTACCGGCGTGGTTTTCCAGGCCAGGTGGGTAAACTGGGAGTCAATGGAAACGCCGATCACCTCGACATTGCGCTTCTTGAATTCATCCAGGCGGTGATCGAACGCGATCAGCTCCGAAGGGCAGACGAAAGTGAAATCCAGCGGGTAGAAAAACACTACGCCAAATTTGCCGTCAAGGTGTTTTCCGAGGTTGAAGGTTCCATTTATTTCATTGTTGCCCATCACTGCCGTCGCAGTGAAATCGGGGGCGGGTTTGCCGACAAGAACAGACATGGTTTTCTCCTTATGATTGGCTGAACAGCGGAATATGAAATCTAATGGGTACGGATAGGGCATGTCAATGACGCCCGTCAATCACAACAACTCCACAGCACGTTTTCCGCCGCGCCAACCGGCAATCCAGTAGTGGTATGATGGCGCCCGCATAGGAAACAAAGACCGGGGGTAGATATGCTGTCCGATGTCGCCGAATTCGTGGTTCAGGGAATAACCGTAGATGGGGATACCTTTCAGCCGCCCGATTGGGCGGAGCGCCTGTGCGGCAGCTTGTCCGGCGTGGAAGTGGGGCGGGGCAAGGTTTTTCCCGCCTATGTCCGCCCGATAACTTCTGGGGGAAACGCCTCCCTGGTGGTGCAGGTATCGTTGCAGCGGGACAACCCCGATGCGTTCGATCTGATCAAGCGGTTTATCGCCGAGAACCGCCTCGTGGTGCGCTCCGGGCGCGGCAGCCGGGATGCCGAACATACCGGGCCGCTTACGGTTTTCGCCGGAGAGCGGCGCTTGCCGGGACATGACAGCCAATAACGGTACGTTTCTACCGGTAGCCTCCGGATTACCCGTGAACATCCAGTTGATCCCTGCACGGTCTGCGCCTTCCGGAACAGTTCCGCGCGTGCAGGCATGAACCTGCTTAAAGCCCTAGCCACCGTCAGCGGCCTGACGCTGGTTTCGCGCATTCTGGCTTTTATCCGCGATGTGCTGATCGCGCGCATCTTCGGCGCCGGCATGGGAACCGATGCTTTCTTTGTCGCTTTCAAGTTGCCCAACCTGCTGCGGCGCCTGTTCGCGGAAGGCGCGTTCTCGCAAGCCTTCGTGCCGATTTTCGGCGAATACAAAATCCGCCGCGGCCACGATGAGACCAAGTTGTTGGCCGATCATGTGGCTACCCTGCTGGCGATCATCCTGTTTGTTGTGACGCTCATCGGCGTCATCGCCGCGCCGGTTCTGGTGTATATCAGCGCTCCGGGTTTCGCGAGGGATCCGGACAAGTTCGCGCTCACCGTCCAATTGCTGCGCATCACCTCGCCTTATATCTTTTTTATTTCCCTGGTAGCGGTGGCGGCAGGCATTCTGAATACCTACAACAAGTTCTGGGTGCCCGCGTTTGCGCCCATCCTGCTCAACCTGTGTTTCATCGGGGCGGCGCTGTGGCTGGCGCCGTATTGCGATCCGCCGATCCTGGCGCTGGCCTGGGCGGTGTTTCTGGCGGGCTTCGTGCAGCTCGCGTTCCAAATCCCGTTCCTGAAGAAAATCGGCATGCTGCCGACCTTTCGCCTCAACCTGAAAGACGCCGGGGTGTGGCGCGTCATCAGGCAGATGGGGCCGGCGGTATTTGGCGTATCCATCGCGCAAATCAGCCTCATCATCAATACCGTCTTCGCCTCCTTCCTGGCGGCGGGAAGCGTGTCCTGGCTGTATTACGCGGACCGCCTGATGGAGTTTCCGTCAGGCGTATTGGGCGCGGCCATCAGCACCATATTGCTGCCCTCTCTTTCCCGGCACCACGCCGACAACGACACGGTGGAATATTCGAAGCTGCTGGATTGGGGGCTGCGCCTGACCTTCCTGCTCACCCTGCCTGCCGCGCTGGCGCTGGGCATGATCGCCGTGCCGCTGCTGGCCACTTTTTTCCAGCACGGGGCTTTTTCCGCGCACGATGTGCTGATGACCCGCAACGCGCTGGTCGGCTACAGCGTCGGCCTGATCGGGTTGCTCGCGGTAAAAGTGCTGGCGCCCGGTTTCTATGCGCGGCAGGACATAAAAACCCCGGTGAAGATCGGCATCGCCACGCTGCTTGTCACGCAGACGCTCAACCTGCTGCTGATCGGCCCGCTGCAGCACGCCGGGCTGGCGCTGGCCATCGGCATCGGTTCCTGCTTCAACTCCGCCATCCTGTTTTACCTGTTGCGCAAGCGCGGCATCTACCGGCCCGATCCGGGCTGGGGCGCATTCCTCGCCAAGCTGGCCGCAGCGCTGCTCGCGCTCGGCCTCGCGCTGTGGTTTGGCATGGGCAGCGAGCAGGATTGGCTCACCGGCGGCGGCTGGCCGCGCATCGCCCACCTGGCCGGGCTGGTGGCGATGGGGCTGGCGGTGTATTTTGCCGTGCTGTGGCTGCTCGGTTTTCGTATCGGGGATTTCTCGCGGCGCGGGGCGGTCTCCTGAACTGATATTTCCGGCATTCGCGGTTCAGCGAGGCGGCTCATCCGGTCCGGTCGCACCTTCGGGCTGAGCGGGAAACAAGTCGCGGTAGGTGGCATACATAGAAGCGAGCACGATAGGCGCCAGCACCAGCCAGCCCAGCATCATGGGCAGGGAAGCCAAGATCGCGAACGGCAGCAGCATCGCCCCGTACACCGTCAGCGGAGCGATGTTGCGCAGGAAAGCCCGCAGGCTGGTTTTCATCGCGGTCACCGGCAACATTTTGTCGAAGATCACCAGCATCGGGGCGAACTGCGTCGCCATCATCAGCAAGCTGAACAAGGCCATCCCGATCAGCACCGCCAAGCCGGCACCTTCCGTCGCCTGCACCAGCACGGCCGGGTCATCCACCGGTTTGCCGCTCATCAGAATATCCACCAGCGCCCCTCCGCCGGTAAGCTTCATCACGCCAAGTATCAGCAACTGGCCGACCAGGTTGATGCCGCCCAGCGTCACCAGTTGCTGCGCGTTCTGCCGAAACCCGGCGAACAGGTGGGCCAGCTCCATCTCTTCGCCTTGCGCCAGCGCGTGGCAGCCGAGCATGTAACCGGCGAGCAATACCGGAAACAGCAGCGTGGCGAGAGGGTCGCCGACCACCGGGATGGAAGCGAGGCCGAGCATCCCGATTACGCCGATGGCTGTCAGCGACACCCATAGCAGGGGGCTCTTCCGGAACAGCCGGTAGCCCTGCTTGATCCACAGCCAGCCGTTGATGGCGCTTACTTTGCGAGCTTCCATTTAAAACTGGCGAATGACCCAGCGCGGCGGGCGCACGCCGGAATCCAGGCTTTCCTGGCGCGAGAATTTGCCGTCGCCCAGATCATCCACGAGGTAATAGGGCTTGCCGATCCTGGGGATGATCTTGATCATGTAGAGCCTGCCGCCCATGCGATATTCCTCCACGGTCTGCTCGGTATGCTTGGTAATGGTCACCTGCGGCTCCAGGTCGGCATCCGGAGAGCCGGCGTCGAGCTGCGGCGGGGGCGGCAAATCCGGCGCTTGCGGCTCTGCCGCGAGGGCGATCCCGCACAGGCCGCACAGGAAAAATGTGGTAATCAGGCGCATCTTGTTCCCCGGTGAATGTTACAGGTTGAACTGCTTTTCGCGCTCCGCTTCGGAAAGCTCGAAACCGCGCGTTTCGTAATGCTTGAAGATGGCGCCCACCACCGCCTCCGGCTCGTCAATCAACTGGATCAGATCCAGGTCTTCCGGGTTTATCATGCCTTCCGCGAGCAGGCTTTGCCGGAACCAGTCCACCATGCCGCGCCAATATTCGCTGTTCACCAGAATGATGGGGATGCGGCGGATCTTGCCGGTCTGCACCAGGGTAAGCGATTCCATCAGTTCGTCCAGCGTGCCGAAGCCGCCCGGCATGACCACATAGGCGCTGGCGAATTTCACGAACATCACCTTGCGCGCGAAAAAATGCTGGAAGGTCTGGCTGATGTTCTGGTACAGGTTGGTATGCTGTTCGTGTGGCAACTGGATGTTCAGCCCCACGCTCGGCGACTTTCCGTAAAACGCGCCCTTGTTGGCCGCCTCCATGATACCCGGCCCGCCGCCGGAGATGACCGAGAACCCCGCATCCGACAGCAGCCGCGCGATGTGCTCGGCGAGCTGGTAATAGGGGTGTTCCGGCTGGGTGCGCGCGCTGCCGAAGAAGCTGACGGCGGGCTGGATGGCATTCAACCGTTCGGTGGCGGAAACGAATTCTGACATAATGCCGAACACGCGCCACGCTTCTTTCGAGTTCCACACTTCCGGCAATTGCGAGGAAGGTAACTTGGGTTGGTTGCTCATGCTGGATGAACCCTTGCACTATAAAATGAATACGGGCCAAGCGAGTTTCGATACATCGGGCAAAGCGGGCGCCGATACCCTGCTGCTGGTTGACGGCTCATCCTACCTGTATCGCGCCTTCCATGCGCTGCCGGACTTGCGCAGCCCGCAGGGGGAACCGACCGGGGCGATCTACGGTGTGCTCAACATGTTGCGCCGCCTGCGCGCCGATTACCCGGCGGATTATAACGCCTGCGTGTTTGACGCAAAAGGCAAAACTTTCCGCGACGACTGGTATCCCGAATACAAGGCGCACCGCCCGCCCATGCCGGAAGACCTCGCGGCACAGATCGCGCCCCTGCATGAAGCCGTCGCCGCTTCCGGCTGGAATCTCGTGATGGTGGAAGGCGTGGAGGCGGACGACGTGATCGGCACCCTGGCCCGGCAGGCCCCGCAAGGCGTCGCTCGCTGCATCATTTCCACCGGAGACAAAGATCTCGCGCAACTGGTCAACAGCCGGGTGCATCTGATCAACACCATGAGCAACGAGACGCTGGACGAAGCGGGCGTGCTGGCAAAATTCGGCGTGGAGCCTGTACGGATGGCGGACTATCTGGCGCTGATCGGCGACAGCGCCGACAACGTGCCGGGCGTGGCCAAGTGCGGGCCCAAAACCGCCGTCAAATGGCTCGCGCAATACGGCACGCTGGATAACCTGATGGCGCATGCCGGCGAGATCGGCGGCGCGGTCGGCGAGAATCTGCGCGCCGCGCTGGGCTGGCTGCCGCAAGGCCGCAGGCTGGTTACGGTGAAATGCGATGTGGCGCTGGGCAAGAAATTCGACGAACTGACAGCACCTGCCGCCGACAACGAAAAGATGAAGGCGCTGCTCGATCGTTTTGGGTTTAAATCCTGGATGCGCGAAATGGCCGGCGCCGACACCGGGCGCCGAGAATTGAGCACCCCGCCACAAGGCGCCCCCGCGACTAACACCGAGAATGCGAATTCCGGTTACAAAAAGGGACAAGAACAGCGCCAGTTCGCGCCGCCCGCCCTGCCCGCAGTTGCCAACGATACCTCGCACTACGAAACCATCCTCACCGAAACCCGGCTCGATGCCTGGCTGGAAGAAATCCTGCAAGCCGATCTCGTTTGCGTGGACACCGAGACCACCGGCCTCGACGCGATGAACGCGCAACTGGTCGGCATCTCGTTCGCCGTCACGCCTCACCGCGCCGCTTATCTGCCGCTGGCGCACCGTTATCCCGGCGCGCCGGATCAGCTCGACCGCGGGCATGCGCTGCACAAACTGAAGCCCTGGCTGGAAAGCGCGCGGCACAGGAAACTCGGGCAGAACCTCAAATATGACCAGCACATTTTCGCCAACCACGGCATCCGGCTTGCCGGTATCGCCGAGGATACGCTGCTGCAATCCTACGTGCTGGAAAGCCACCGGCCGCACGATCTGGGAAACCTCGTGCTGCGCCATCTGGGCCTCAAGACCACCCCCTACTCCGATGTGGCAGGCAAGGGCGCAAAGCAGATCGGCTTCGACCAGGTGGACATCGCAACCGCCGCGCGCTACGCGGCGGAAGATGCCGACATCACGCTGCAACTGCATCGGATATTATCGCCGCAACTCGAGTCGCAAGGCAGGCTGGATGCGGTTTACCGCAACATCGAGATGCCGGCGCGCGAAGTGTTGTTCGAGATGGAACGCAACGGCGTGCTGATTGATTGCGCCATGCTGGCGCGGCAGAGCCGCGAGCTGGGAGAAAAAATACTCGCCATAGAAAAACAGGCTTTTGAAGCGGCAGGGCAACCTTTCAACCTGGGATCGCCCAAGCAATTGCAGGAAATCCTGTTCGACAAGCTCGGCATTCCTTCCGGGAAAAAGACCGCGACCGGCGCGCGCTCCACCGACGAAGAAGTGTTGCAGGAGCTCGCCCTCGATTACTCGCTACCAAAAATTCTGCTGGAACACCGCAGCCTGGCCAAGCTCAAGTCCACCTACACCGACAAGCTGCCGCAGATGGTGGACCGCAAAACCGGGCGCGTGCATACCAGCTATTCGCAGGCGGTGGCGGTGACGGGGCGGCTGGCCTCCAGCGATCCCAATTTGCAGAACATCCCGGTACGCACCCCGGAAGGCCGCCGCATCCGCGAGGCTTTCATCGCGCCGCACGGTTCGCGCATCATGTCGGCGGATTATTCGCAGATCGAATTGCGCATCATGGCGCATCTCTCCGGCGACGCGGGGCTGCTGCGCGCGTTCGCCGGCAACGAAGACATCCACCGCGCCACCGCGGCGGAAGTGTTCGGTATTGCGCCCGATGCGGTGAGCGGCGAGCAGCGCCGCTACGCCAAGGTCATCAATTTCGGCCTGATCTACGGCATGTCATCCCACGGCCTGGCCAAACAGCTCGGCATCGAACGCAGCGCCGCGCAGCAATACATAGACTTGTATTTCGCGCGCTATCCCGGCGTGAAGAATTACATGGACAGCACCCGCGAACAGGCCAGGAGGCAAGGCTTCGTCGAAACGGTGTTCGGTCGCCGCCTGTGGTTGCCGGAAATCGCCGGAGGCAACGCCATGCGCAGACAAGCCGCCGAGCGCGCCGCCATCAACGCCCCGATGCAGGGCACGGCAGCGGACTTGATCAAGCTTGCCATGATCGCCGTGCAGAGCTGGCTGGCCAAAGAAAAGCTGCAAACCCGCCTCATCATGCAGGTGCATGACGAACTGGTGCTCGAAGTGCCGGAGCACGAATTGCCGCAAGCGCGGGAAAACCTGCGCGATCTGATGTGCCGCACCGCCGAACTCAGCGTGCCGCTGGAAGTGGGGCTGGGAGTGGGATGGAATTGGGATGAGGCGCATTAACGCCGCTGCGTTGAGTCGCGTCTGCCGCCATTCCGGAGCCAGGCAGATTATGTGCGAGCAGGTAATCCGCCATCACTTCCGCAGCCAGCCGCTGGCCAGCGGCGTTCCAGTGGTCGTCGTCATGAAAATAGAGGGCGTTCGCGTCAATTCTCCGGTAGGCATCGTAAAGACTCACAAAGGGCACATTCAGGGAGCGTGCCGTATCTTCGAGCGGAGCGATCTGGTTGCGACCGTCGTAATCGGGGAAACGCTTGCGGTCAATCTGCCACGCGTCATAGTGGTCCGCCACATCAACCGGGTGAGGAATAAACAGAAACGCGAGAGGAACGCCGTTCTGCCCCGCAATGTCGCGCATCCGGCGCATTACCGCCCCCATCAGCGCAACCTTGTAACGGGCCGACTCGCTTTTGGGCGTCAGGCTGACGTCGGCGCTGTAATAATCAGTATGGGTGTTGGTGATAATGTCGTTATGCTCGACAACATGGCTGCGGTATTCGCGTTCCGCCTCCCCGAGCAGAAAATCCAGGTTGGAGAACCTGGAGCGGTCCGCCGGTTGCATGGAACCTGAGATACTTCGAAGAGCGCGCTTGAGGATGGATTCCCGCTGATTCAGGTCAAATAAGGTACGCACCCTGGAATCAAGTTTCCACCGGTTTTCCACAAGCGCGCCATCCGTATCCAGCAGAAACATCTTGTTGCGCAAGAGATCCCCGTAATCGTTGCCCGCAAAGATTGCCACAATGACAAGATCTGGGCGGAGCCCGGGCAGCTCATCTTCCATTTTCAGGCTCACCTGGTCCGGTCCGTAGGAGCTTACCCCGGCGTTTACAACTTCAACCTGCTTGCCGAGGCGCTTTTCGAGCAACGTGCCAAGCTGGGCCGCAAAGGTCTCTTCCTGGTTGCTGTAGAAGGCATGAATGAATGAGTCACCGTAAACAGCCAAACGCGTTGCCTTGCCGGCTGGCAGCAATTCCGGCCCGCGAAAACCATCGGAGTTGATGCGGTAAGCCGCCGTTTCGCCGCCGTTCAGAGGGGCGCGTGTCATCACGCCGTCGCGGCTCGGGATGAACTTGAAAATCAGCCGGTCGTCGTACTGGTAGTTGGGCCGGAAACGGGATCTGAGCATGATTTCTCCGGCCATTTCCATGAAAGCGAGCATGGTCAGGATGGTGACGACAAGCAGAAGGATGCTGCCGGCAATCCGGGTTGGAAGCAGCGCACAAAGCGCGATCCCGATGCCAACCGCGCCTATCAGCATCTGGGTTGAGCCAAAACCCGGCTCTCCCCCGTAGAAAGGATGATCCGAAATTGCGTAGGCGACCACCAGCGCCCCCAGCAGGAGTAGGAGTATCCGGACAATCCGTGCGGCAGATGCTGAAGCCGGGTTGGGGCTCATGGTGGGCGGCAAGGGGGATATCAAACGAGACAGGAAACACCGTCAAATATATCATGCCGCTTTGGTAAACTTCAAACCGCTGGCAGCGCTTCCGCGTCTGCCAGTTTCTGCGGCTTGAGGTGCGGCCTTCCGGTTTTCCCGAGTGCAATAGCCTCGGACAACGGCAGTTTCATGCAACAACTTCGTCCGAGTCCGTTGACATCATGGCATGCGCTACGTAGACTGCGAACCCAGTGCCAGCATCGCCTCCCCCATCCTGCTTGACAGCAGGACATCATCAAAAAGTCAAACCCATTGCCGCAGGAACCCAAGACCATGACGAGCGAAGACCCGGAACATGGCTCCCATCCGCACACGGATTACGCGAATGAGGTTTGGGATGTCGCCGTGATAGGCGCCGGCATGGGAGGGGCGACAGTTGGTTTCGAGTTGGCAACGGCCGGGCATCGCGTCATCTTTCTCGAAAAAGGCCTCGCGGATTTTTCAAGCGCGGACAACACCCTGCAACTTGACAGCGAGGACCCTTCCAGGCGGTTGCGCAACGGCAGTTGGCCATCCAGGATCAGCGGCAACATCGGCGGAGCGCGGTCACAATTTTTCGCGCCACTCGGTTGTGGAGCGGGCGGCACCACCCTGCTTTATGCCGCAGCCCTGGAAAGATTTGACCCGGGCGATTTCAAACCTTCATCGGAGCCAGACAGGCCAACGGATGGTTGGCCCATTTCTTTCGAGCAATTCCAGCCCTACTACCGCAAGGCGGAGAAAATGTTCAAGGTTCGCGGGACATGGGACCCGCTCTGCCCCGACGAAGGATCGCAACTGCTGGCGCCACCCCGCATGGCCGGGTGCGATGAGCATTTCATGGAATCCTTCAAGGCCTGCGGCCTGCACCCTTACCGATTGCACGTTGCCTATGGTTACGAGCCGGGATGCATGGAATGCGGGGGCCGAATTTGCCCGCGAGGATGCAAGAGCGATGCAAAAACCATTTGCCTTGACCCGGCCTTGAAAACCGGGAATGCGCACCTCATTGATCGCTGCGAGGTCGAGCGTCTGGCAGCCGACGCTTCATCCGTCAAGGAAATTCTTTGCCGGCGCGAGGGAGAAAGATTCTCCATACGGGCGCGGATTGTCGTGCTGGCCGCCGGTGCTTATTTTACCCCGGTACTGCTGCTGAAATCCGGCAACGAGCACTGGCCCCGTGGCCTGGCGAATACCTCAGACATGGTTGGCCGGAACCTCATGTTTCACGTCTCCGACTTCATAGCCGTCTGGCCGCGCGGCAGGCATTCGACGCAAGGGCCGCGCAAGACTCTCGCGTTCCGGGATTTCTATGTGCATCGGGGCATCAAGCTGGGATCGGTGCAGTCAACGGGCCTTACCGCCGGCTATGGCAATATCGCATATTTCCTCAAGACCGCATTCGATCAAAGCCGCTGGAGATGGCTCAAGCCGGTGCGGCCACTGCTGAGAATACCCGCCTATATCGCCTCGATCGTGTTTGGCAAGGCGACAATTTTTGCCACGATACTGGAAGATAAGCCCTATCCCGAAAACCGCGTCGTCCCTGACCCAGATGAACCGGGCGGGATGCGTTTCGAATATGCGGTGCATGCCGAACTGCGCGAGCGCATCCATATGCTCAGGAATCTGGTTAGAAAGGCTCTCGCGCGGCACCGCCTGATGATTATCAGCCCGGAATCAAACCTGAACTACGGCCATCCCAGCGGCACCTGCCGTTTTGGCTCGGATCCTGCCTCCAGCGTGCTTGACGCGAATAACAAGGCGCACGACATGGATAATCTTTACGTGGTTGACGCATCCTTCATGCCGACCAGCGGTGGCGCAAGCCCCAGCCTGACGATCGCGGCAAACGCGCTGCGCGTGGCCGAACATATCGGCGACAGGCTGCGGCGCGAGAAATACCATAGTGTCGCGAACCAAACCGTATTCAGCGCCGCCAGAACATGAGCTTCTCTTTCACCCGGGATTTAAGCGATTTCGGCGGGGTATGCTCGCGGTCTTTTTCAAAAATTATTACCTTGCGGCCCCCTCGCGGCTGCTCGATGATCCGCAGCGCCCATTCGGCGCAGACCGACGGATCGGTGCCGCCGGGGTCGCCCATCCGGGTTTTCATCGGGCCCGGCATCCATTCCGCGCAAATTATATCGGGGTAAGCGTTGCCGAGGTCTGCCGCGATCGCTTTGGTCAGCGCGTGCAATCCCCCTTTGGAGGCCGCATAGGCGGAGCTGTTCGGGATGGGCGAAAGGTCGGCGTAGCTTCCCACGTTGATGATGCGGCCGCTGCCCCGGCGCATCATGTGCGGGAGCGCGGCCCGGCAACAGTTCGCAGCCCCTCCCAGATTGACCGCAATGGCCCTCATCCAGCTTTCGGCATCCTGTTCGAGGAAGCTGATTTTCGGATAAATTGCGGCATTATTGACAAGCACATCAATCCTGCCAAACGCATCGGCGACCAGGTTTATGGTTCCGGTTACTTTCTCCGCTTCGGATACGTCAACCACATGCCAGCTAAAACGACCGTCGCCGATCAGTTCCGAGGTTTCCCGCAATGGCGGCTCGCGGCTGCCAAGCCCGACGACGGTCGCGCCGCGCCGAACCAGGCCAACCGCCAAAGCGCGCCCTAACCCGGAACCCGCGCCGGTAATCACTACCACTTTGTCACCGATGGTCATCCGGGTTACTCCTTGAGTTTGGTTTCCCCATCATTGCACCTGACCGGGTATGCAGGCCTGGTCGGGCAGCCGTCCGGCAATCTGCCTTTCCCGTGCCGGATATCAGCGCTACCGCATCACGGGGCGGCACAAAATTGCCGCAGGATCGGCTCCGAAAGCTTTGCGGCTATCACGCGGTTTGCCTCCGGGTGCAGATGAACCCAGGACAACAGATAGTGCCGGTCCTGATCCAGGGCGCCGATGACATCCACGAACGGCACATTCTGTTTTTCAGCCCACTGCTTCATATCCTTCATCAGGCGCTGGTGAACGAGCAGCGAGTATTCGTATGTCGTGACTTCCTTCTTGGCCGCCATGCGGCGGCTGATTTCTCCGGCTTCCTGATCGTAAGTGACGCCGCGCAGATTCAGGCGTTCATGTTTTGCGCCGGGCAGCGGCGAGCGGGATGTTGCCTGCTGGCTCACAACGATGAACTTGCTTCCCGCGTTTCGGCTGGCATCGAGCAGCGCCGTCAAACTGGCCAGGAAAAACCGGCTGCGCTCGTTCATGAGCGGTTCAAGCTTGACCGATGGGTCGGTAAGAGAGACGCGCTCGCCAATTATCGTTTGGTCAATGAAGGCGACCAGCAGCAGGCGGTTCACCAGTTTCGCGTAGAGTTTCCCGATCACCCCTTCCGGGTTGCCGGTCATGGTGCTATCGTTGCGGCCCTCATAGAATGTCACGACGTCCGGAGAAAGTTTTACGCCCTCGGCGGTGAACATGGCCACAATATTGTGAGATCTGGCATGGGGGATGGCAAAATTTATCACCTCGAAACGAGTATTGCCGCCACAACGTTCGTTCAGCAGCTTCTCCAGATAATACGGGTAGGTCTCGTCATCCCGGTCATAAAAGCCAAAGGTCGAAGAGGCGCCCAGAGTCAGGACGCGGATGACACCGGGAGCCTTTTGCTGGCTGAAATCCTTCCCGCGGAATCCCTGAGCGTTGATTGCCACAGGGATTCTTTCCCCGGTATCGGCATCCTTGGTGCTCTTGTTCTCGTTGGGAAAGAACTTGGTGTATCCCCCGAGATCCTGCCCGTGAACCTCTACCGTATCTTTGCGCGCCTTTTCCTGTGCGGCGACCTGGAGTTCCTTGTCGGATAGCCGAAATCTTTTTTCCTGCTCGGGGCGGTCAACATTGCGGTACCACTCGGTGCCATACAGGAGAACTCGCGGGCCGATGCCCCATGCGAAGTAGATGCGTATGGCCGCTTCGGCAAACAGGCAGCCCACCGCCAGACCGATCATCAGTGTCGCTATTTCCTTCCAGTGCTTGATTCTCATAATGCTCGCCGACTCTTAAAACGAATGCCAAACAAGGGGGCGCCACGAACGCCAGAGCCGCCAAAGGCCATGACCCATACCCCCACAAATACTCGCTCCGGCCTTTGCCGTCACGATAAATCCGAAAACTGCCTCAATCCAGCTCGAACGCCGTTTCATAGTTCTGCTTGAGCGCGGGGTCCTGGTCTTCCTTGCGCAGGTAGCAGTTGCCGACCGCGAGCGCGTCCAGCCCGGTGCCCATGAAGCAGCGGAAGGCGTCTTCCGGCGAGCCGACGATGGGCTCGCCGCGCACGTTGAAGCTGGTGTTCACCAGCACCGGGCACCCGCTCACGGTCTGGATGCGCGCCGAGTAGTCCACGTGCGTGACGGCGGGGATGTCGGAGCGGGGCACGTTGAGCTTGGCGATCCCGAAGAGCTGTTTTTCTTCGCCCGTCATTTCGCGCCGCCGCGATTTCACCACGTCGGCCACCAGCAACATGTACGGGCTGTCGCCGTCCAGCTCGAACCACTCGCCCACCCGCTCGCGCAGCACCGACGGGGCGAAAGGCCGGAACGACTCGCGGTATTTCACCTTGAGGTTGAGCGTTTTCTGCATGGTCGGCGAGCGCGGGTCGCCCAGGATGGAGCGGTTGCCCAGCGCGCGCGGGCCGAATTCCATGCGCCCCTGGAACCAGCCGAGCGCCTTGCCTTGCGCCAGGTCTCCGGCGCTGGCGGCGACCAGTTCCGCGTCCCCGAGGGCGGAGAATTTCGCGCCGCAGCTTTCCAGCCTCGCCTCGATGTCCGCCTGGGCGAACGATGGGCCGAGGTAGGAGCCGCGCATGGCGTCGCCGCCCGCCACGCGCTCCCGGCCGAGCTGCATGTGGTAGCCGGCCAGCGCGGCGCCCAGCGCGCCGCCCGCGTCGCCCGCCGCCGGCTGGACGTAAAGGTTGTCGAAGCAGCCGTCGCGCAGCAGCTTGCCGTTGGCCACGCAGTTGAGCGCGACCCCGCCCGCCAGGCACAGGTTGGCCATCCCGGTTTCTTTCCGCAGGGAGCGCGAAAGCTTCAGCACCACTTCTTCGGTCACGGCCTGCACCGAGGCGGCCAGGTCCATGTGCCGCTGGGTCAGCAATTCGTCCGGCCGGCGCGGCGGGCCGCCGAACAGGGCGTCGAATTTCCCGCCGGTCATGGTCAGGCCGGTGCAGTAGTCGAAGTAGGACATGTCCAGCCGGAACGAGCCGTCCGGTTTCACGTCTATCAGGTGGTCGAGGATCAGCCCCGCGTATTTCGGCTCGCCGTAGGGCGCCAGCCCCATGACTTTGTATTCGCCGGAGTTGACCTTGAAGCCGGTGTAGTAGGTCATGGCCGAATACAGCAGGCCCAGGGAGTGGGGGAAATGGATTTCCTTGATCACCCGGAGGCTGTTTCCCTCGCCGATCGCGGCGGAGGTGGTCGCCCACTCCCCGACGCCGTCCATGGTCAGGACGGCGGCCTTCTCGAAAGGCGACGGGAAGAAGGCGCTGGCGGCGTGGCTGAGGTGGTGCTCGCTGAACAATAGCCGACCGTTCCAGTTCCCGGCCCCATCCAGCTTGCGGAATTCCTTCAGCAGGAGGTCTTTCAGAAAGAGCTTTTCCCGCAGCCACAGCGGGATGGACATGGAGAACGACCGGATGCCGCGCGGCGCGAACGCCAGGTAGGTTTCCAGCAGGCGCTCGAATTTCAGGAACGGCTTGTCGTAGAACACGACGTGGTCCACGCCGCCCATCCCTGCCCCGGCTTCGTCCAGGCAGTAGCGCACCGCGTGCCGGGGGAAACTGGCGTCATGCTTTTTGCGCGTGAAGCGCTCTTCCTGCGCGGCGGCGACGATGCGCCCGTCCTCGACCAGCGCGGCGGCGCTGTCGTGGTAGAGCGCGGAAATTCCCAGTACGCGCAAGCCCGCCCCCTCAGAACAGCGTGTAGATGAAGGGGGCGATGGCCGAGCCCTGGGCCAGCACGATCAGCGCGCCCAGGAGGGCCATCATCACGAAGATCGGCCACAGCCAGTATTTCTTGCGGGCGCGCAAAAACGCCCACAGTTCCTTGATCATTTCCATTAACAGCCCTTTAACGTGAATCTCGCGCAGCGAGCGCATACCGTACCCCTCTCCTTCCGGGAGAGGGGGAACGGGGGTGAGGGAAACGCACATGGCGCAGGCCACCCCGAATGATGGATCGTCTGCGCCATGTGCGTCAGAACTGGTTGGTCATCGAGCCGGGCGGCGGGCCGGGCGGGTCGCGCGGCACCCAGTACGAGGCCGCGCCGGGGTCGGGCTTGAGGCGCAACGGATCCTTCCCGGCGAGCCGCAGCGCGGCCCCGACCGGGGTCAGGACGCCGTAAAACAGGATGGCCAGCGCGACCGGGCTGACCACTTTGCCCAGCAGGACGCCGAGCTTGATCCACATCCGGTTCATCCCCGACAGCCACGCCGGTTTCGCCAGCGCCGCCAGCGCGAACGCCGCGGCGGCGGCGGCGGACCACCACCGCACCGCTTCCCCGTGGAGCAGCGGCCAGCCGGCGACCAGCAGGAACACGCCCGCAAACACCAGGCCGAAGGCGCGGTCGGACGACCCCTCCACGTGCTGCTCCCGGTTCAAGTCTTCGTGTGCCATGGTTTCGGTTTGCGGTCAGGTTTCTTTCGGTTGCGCGGTTCGGGCAGCCCGGACAGGCCCCCCGCGCGGCGCGAGGGGGCGAAACATAACCCGAATCGGCGGGCTTGTCCACACTCGCTTGCACGCCTTTGTCCAACACGCGAGCCGTATAGAAAATCCCGGATAAAATAAGCTACAATGAAACCGGTTCGCTCGCAGAGAAACAAACCAGCGAGCCAAGTTCAGGGCCTGCTCAATGAGCAAAGCCACGTAACATTAAACAGGCCCTTACGATCAAAATCGCGCTGTAGCGTGCCGGGGGCGCCGGAAATGCCAGTTCCATCTTTTCCTGGCAAGAGCCTGTTCTCGGATAACTCCGCCAATCGCCGCTGCAATCCTGAAAGAAATTAAGATGAACATGCATAAAGATGCTCGCTCCTTATCGGGCAGAAGGAATTTCATGCTGGCAACATTTCTATGCCCTTTCCTTGCCGGCAAACTGATGGAAGGTAGCAAAATCGGGGAAATCAACCCGCTATTCTCAAACAGGGAAGAGTTCATAGTTCTGGATGGGTGGGTCTTGCTGCAAGATGATCTTGCCGGAACTCCAGGTCAACTATCATGATTGCGGATCTAAACTCGGCAGAAAAAATCGCAACCAACGAACAATATGATGTTTGCATTTGTGGCACCGGCCCTGCGGGGATTACCGTAGCGAGAGCATTGGCGGCACAAGGCCGGAAAGTGGCCCTGTTTGAAGGTGGCGGGATGGAGTATTCCGAGCTTTCACAAAACCTGTATCAGGGCGAAAGCGTGGGTTTGCCGTATTGGGATGCGGTTCGCACGGCCAGGTTAAGGTATTTCGGGGGGACATCAAATCACTGGGCCGGCAGATGCTCATTTTTTGATAAAGTGGATTTCGAGCGGCGAAACCATTCCGGGTTGCCCGGATGGCCGATAACAAGAGAAGAGGTTTTTCAATTTTTTGATGCCGCATGTTCTATCCTGGATATTTCGATGGAAGCATTTCCGGCATCGCGGGCGGCAAAATGGAAGGGCGAAAATTTCAGGCTTTCCGATAGAGCTCACAGCCCCCCGACCCGTTTTGGAGAAAAGTATCATCAGGAGCTGAAGATCTCTTCAAAAATTGATGTCTACATTAATGCCAACCTGACAAATATCAGGCTGAGAAAGAGCCTCGATGCGGCAGATTCCCTTGAACTCCGGAATTATAAAGATCAAAAATTCCTGTTCTCTGCCAGCAATTATGTGCTTGCCATGGGTACTATCGAGAATGCGCGCCTGCTCCTGAATTGCGACAAACAAATTCCGACCGGCATAGGCAATCAGAATGGAATGGTTGGCCGCTGCTTCATGGAGCACTTCAACGTGGAAATCGGCAGGTTTGTTTCGGACGATTCCCCAATCTGGCAACATGACAACATTCAGATCAACCCGAGCGAAGACTTGATCCGGAAATTGCAGATAGGAAACGCTGTCCTGAGTTTTGATCGCAACACCAGTCCGGCAAGTTATGGCCGCTTGGGAAAGCTCAGGCAAACTCTGCGGGAAGCGGTTTGCAAGTCAAGCCTGGCGACCGACTTGTCCAGGAACATGGTTGATTTCAACTGCCCCGGCGATGGGGTGATATCCAGCCTGATAGAGCAAGCCCCAAACCCCGACAGCCGGATTACCCTTGGCCCGGAAAGGGACATGTTCGGCTTGCGCCGCGTCAGGCTCGATTGGCGGGCCACTGCCGCCGACCTCAAGACGATACGCACATTGGGGCTTGAAGTTGCCAAGGAAATGGCGCGCACCGGGATTGCAAGAGTTCAACTCAAGGACTTTATCCTCGATAACACAAAGGAAATCGGCGAATTTGGCCAGCACGCCCACCAGATGGGCACGACCAGAATGTCGGAAGATCCCCGCTTTGGCGTCGTTGACACCAACCTGCAAATACATGGCTTCAAAAATATCTACGTTGCCGGGAGCAGTGTTTTTCCAACCGGCGGTGGCAACAATCCAACCTTGACAATAGTCATGTTGTCAGAACGCCTGGGGCATCATCTGGCAAAATTCCGAACCGGGTGATCTGCCGCTCCGACACCACTCAACGGATATTGATATAGCATGTACGAAGCTTTCTACGGCTTGAAGGAAAAGCCTTTCTCCATCCAGCCCGACCCGGATTTCCTGTATTTTGGCCGCCGCCATACTCTCGCCTACGCGATGCTGGAGTTCGGAATCCGGAACGGCGCGGGGTTTTCGGTGATAAGCGGCGAAATCGGCTGCGGCAAGACCACGCTGATCCGGCATCTGCTCAACCAGATGGCGACCGACCTGACTGTCGGGCTGGTAAACAATACCTCGCCGGATATTGCCGACATGCTGGAATGGATCATGCTGTCTTTTGGCCAGGCCTACGAAGGGATGTCCAGAGTGGCGCTATATGATGCTTTCCAGCGATTTCTGATCGGGCAGTACGGGGCGGGAAAAAGCGTGCTGCTCATCGTGGATGAGGCGCAGAATCTCGGTCCGGGCGCGCTGGAATCCTTGCGCATGCTTTCCAATATCAATGCCGACAAGCACCAGTTGCTCCAGATCATTCTGGTCGGACAGCCGCAACTGCGTGATCTGCTCGGGCGGCCCGAACTGAAACAGCTCGCCCAGCGTGTCGCGGTGGATTTTCACATCACGCCTTTCTCCGCCGCCGAGGTGCAGAACTACATCGAGCACCGGCTGAAAACTGCCGGCAGGGAAACGCCCCTGTTTACTTCGGCGGCCTGCGCCTTGATCGCAACGGCCAGCCAGGGCATTCCGAGAAGCATCAACATCCTGTGCGATACGGCGCTGGTTTACGGGTTTTCTGCCGAAGTCGAGCGCGTTGATTTGGCGCTGGTCAAAGACGTGCTGAGCGACAGGGATGAATTTGGCGCATTGTCGGCGCAGCGATGACTGGCCGGATGCGGGCATGCAGTCTTTGCGGTTCGCCGTTCGTTTCCGGAAAAAATTGAGGGGGTGCGCAGATGGAAGCCGGCCTTCTGCAAGGCAACAACATCGAAGCCTTGCCGCAGTTTCTCACCAGCCTCGCCATCGGCCTGCTGATCGGGCTGGAGCGCGAGCGCAACCCATCGGCCAAGGCCGGGCTGCGCACCTTCGCGCTGGTTGCCGTGTTCGGCACCCTGGCCGCGCTGCTCTCCACCAAGCTCGGTTCTCCCTGGATGCTGATTGCCGGGCTGCTGGTCACGGCAGGCATGATCATCGCCGCCTACCTCAGCAACCCCGGCGGGCATGGCGGCATCATGGATGAAGAGCGACGCCATGCCCTCTCCCTCTCTCCTGCCTCCCCCCCAGAGGGGGAGAATGATGATGTGTCGCTGCGCGACGCTCGCGCCGCCGAGAACGATCCTGGCACCACTACCGTGGCCGCCCTTGTGCTGTGCTACGGGCTGGGCGCGATGGTCTGGTACGACCTCGCCAAACTCGCCGTGATGCTGGCGATCGGCATCACCGCCCTGCTCTATTTCAAGCCTGAGCTGCGCGGGCTGTCGCAGAAACTCACGCGCCGCGACCTGGTTGCCGTGCTGCAATTTTCCGTACTGACTTTTATCGTATTGCCGATCCTGCCGGATCAGGATTACGGCCCCTATAACGCCTTCAACCCGCACCAGGCCTGGCTGATGGTGGTGCTGATTTCCGGCATCAGCCTGGCGGGTTATGCCGCCCTGCATCTGGCGGGAACCCGCTATGGCGCGCCGCTGCTGGGTTTTCTCGGCGGGCTGGTTTCCAGCACCGCGACCACGATGATCTATGCGAAACACGTCAAGGGCAACCAGGCCATGCAGAACCTTGCCGCCTCGGTGATCGTGATCGCCGGCATGGTGGTATTGCTGCGCCTGCTGGTGGTCAGCGCCGCTGTTGCCTATGGCGCGCTGCCCGGCCTGCTGCCGGTGCTGGCAGGCGGACTGCTGTCCGGCTTGCTGATCGCGCTGTACAACTGGCGCAAGATGGATAAAGCCGCCGAACTCTACATTCCGGAGACCACCAACCCCGCCGAACTGCATACCGCGATCGGCTTCGGGGTGCTGTATGTGGCCGTGCTGCTGGGTGCGGCGTGGATGGCGGACATCGCGGGCAGCCGGGGTTTGTATGCCGTGGCCCTGGCATCCGGGCTGACCGATGTGGACGCCATCACGCTGTCCAGCCTGCGCCTGTTCAATCTCGGGCAATTGAACGAGCAGCAGACCGTCACGGCGATTGCGCTCGCGGTACTTGCCAATCTCGCGTTCAAATTCGGCATGGTGATCTTCATCGGCGGTCGCGCGCTCGCCGGACGGGTCGCCATCGGTTTCGGCGCAATCGCCTGCGGGGTGCTGCTGGGGCTGTTTGCGCTATAATCGCGCCCTTTCCAGCACGCGACCCCATCATGGAAGCCGAACAGATCAACGCCATATCCAACCATCTGCAAGACCTGCGCGCGCGCGCCAACGAACTGCGGAGGTATCTTTGACTTCGACGGCAAGAAGGAGCGCCTCGCCGAAGTCGTGATCCTCGCCGAAGACCCGGCCACCTGGCAGGACAGCAAGCGCGCCCAGGAGCTGGGGCGCGAGCGCAAGATGCTGGAAGGCATCGTCCTCGCGTTGCGCCATCTCGACCGGAACCTGAACGACGCCGCCGAGCTGTTTGAAATGGCGCATGCGGAAAGCGACGATGCCGGCCTGCGCAGTATCGCGGAAGACATCCGGCAGATGGAACAGCAGGTGGCTGACATGGAATTCCGCCGCATGTTTTCCGGCGAGCTGGACGCCAACAACTGCTTCGTGGACATCCAGTCGGGATCGGGAGGCACCGAGGCGCAGGACTGGGCCTCCATGCTGCTGCGCATGTACCTGCGCTACTGCGAGCGCAAGGGCTTCGGGGTCGAGGTGCTGGAAGAATCGGCGGGCGAAGTGGCGGGCATCAAGAGCGCCTCGCTCAAGGTCAGCGGCGACTATGCCTACGGTCGCCTGCGCACCGAGACCGGCGTGCATCGCCTGGTGCGCAAATCCCCGTTCGACTCCGGCAACCGCCGCCACACCTCGTTCGCCAGCGTGTTCGTCTATCCCGAAGTGGACGATTCCATCGAAGTGGACATCAACCCCGCCGATTTGCGCGTGGACACCTTCCGCGCCTCCGGTGCGGGCGGACAGCACATCAACAAGACCGATTCGGCGGTGCGCATCACCCATCTGCCCACCAACATCGTGGTGCAGTGCCAAAGCGACCGCTCGCAGCACCGCAACCGCGCCGAGGCGATGGCGATGCTGAAGTCGCGGTTGTATGAAACCGAGCTGCGCAAACGCCAGGCCGAACAGCAGAAGCTGGAGGACTCCAAGACCGACATCGGCTGGGGCCACCAGATCCGCTCCTACGTGCTGGACCAGTCGCGCATCAAAGACCTGCGCACCAACGTGGAAATCGGCAACACCCAGAGCGTGCTGGATGGCGACCTGGACGACTTCATCGGCGCGAGCCTGAAGCAGGGTGTGTAACTCTCGTGCCGCCTGCCGCATTAAAAACCCTGCTCCTCCCGCCTCGGCCAGGTTTTTCCTGAACCGCCTTGCTCGCTTCCGGACAACTCGCCTCCCTGTTTTCTCCCGATGGCGCGCTCGCCGCACACATCGAGAATTTCCGCGCGCGCCCGCAGCAAGCGGAGATGGCCCAGGCGATTGCCGAGGCGATCAACGCTAACGGCCAGCTCATCGCGGAAGCGGGTACGGGCACGGGCAAAACATTTGCCTATCTGGTACCTGCGCTGCTCGCGGGCGGCAAGGTAATCATTTCCACCGGAACGAAAAACCTGCAAGACCAGTTGTTCCAGAAGGACTTGCCCACGGTGCGCGATGCCTTGAAAGCGCCGGTTTCGCTGGCGCTGCTGAAAGGGCGCGCGAATTATGTGTGCCATTATCATCTGGAGCGCGCACAGGCCGACGGGCGTTTTGCCACGCGCGAAGATGTGCGCCATCTGGGCAAGATCGCGAAATACGCCAAGACGACACAATCCGGCGACAAGAGCGGCCTGGCCGGCGTGCCGGAAAATGCGCCGATCTGGATGCAGGTGACTTCCACGCGGGACAACTGCCTGGGGCAGGAATGCCCGCAGCACAAGGAGTGTTTCGTGCTCAAGGCGCGCAAGGAAGCGATGGCGGCTGACGTAGTGGTGGTGAACCATCACCTGTTTTTTGCCGACGTGATGCTGCGCGACGAAGGCGTGGCCGAACTGCTACCCGCCTGCAACACGGTGATTTTTGACGAGGCGCACCAGTTGCCGGAAACCGCCAGCCTGTTTTTCGGCGAAAGCATTTCGACTTCGCAACTGCTGGATCTGGCGCGCGATGCGCGGCTGGAGGCGGCGGCCTCGGCCAGGGATTTTGCCGCACTGCCCGCCGCCAGCGACGCGCTGGACAAGGCCGCGCGCGACTTGCGGCTGGTATTCAAGAAGGAAGGGCGGCTACCCGTTACCGCCACGGACGACATCAAGGAATGGCCGGACGCGCTGAAAACACTGGGCGAAAGACTCGCGCTATTGAGCGGCTTGCTGGAAAAACAGGCAGAGCGCAGCGAAGGATTGGAAAACTGCCGGCAGCGGGCGCAGGATTTGGCACGGCAATTGCTGCAATGGTCCGGAAACGCCCCGCTCCCTCCCCACCCGGAGGAAGAGGGAAGGCATGGGGAAGATAATTCGGTGCGCTGGCTGGAAGTGTTTCACCACGCGGTGCAACTCAACACCACGCCGCTATCCATCGCGGAAATTTTTGCCCGGCAGGTCGGCGGGCATCCGCGTGCGTGGATTTTTACTTCCGCCACGCTGGCCGTGAAGCGGGATTTTTCGCATTATCAGTCCGAGATGGGATTGTCGGATGCCCGCACCGCCTGCTGGGACAGCCCGTTCAACTACCCGGAGCAGGCGTTGCTGTACGTGCCGCAGGGAATACCGGAACCGAACAGCCCGGCTTATACCGAGGCGGTGGCGCAGGCCGCGCTGCCCTTGATCGAAGCCAGCAAGGGGCGCGCATTTCTGCTGTTCACCAGCTTGCGCGCCATGCAGCGCGCGCACGAAATTCTGACCGCAGAATTCGATCGCAGGAACCTGAGCTATCCGCTGCTGCTCCAAGGGGAAGGTTCGCGCAACGATCTGCTGATGCGCTTCCGCGAACACGGCAACGCGGTGCTGCTGGGCAGCCAGTCTTTCTGGGAAGGGGTGGACGTGCGCGGCGAGGCCCTGCAGCTCGTGGTGATAGACAAGCTGCCGTTCGCTCCGCCGGATGATCCGGTGCTGGCAGCGCGCATCGCCCGGATAAACCGGCAGGGGCGCAACGCCTTTCTGGAATACCAGTTGCCGCGCGCCGTAATCGCCCTCAAGCAAGGGGCGGGCAGGCTGATCCGCGATGAGAAAGACAGCGGCGTACTGATGATTTGCGACCCGCGGTTAATCGGCAAAGCCTACGGCAAACGTGTCTGGCAGAGCCTGCCGCCATTCCGACGCACGCGCGAACGGGATGAGGCGTTGCGTTTTTTGCGGCGCATATTTTCAGAGGGGTAGCCAGAGCGGCATGATTGGGTTAAATTAACGGCAATACCATAACCTCCTACGGAGCAAACATCATGAACGATACAATGTTCGGCCTGGTGATGGGCAAGGATCACTTGTACCCGCACGCGCTGGAAAAGCAGTTTCCCCGCATCGTGTACAAAATAGTCGAGCTGTGGGATACGCCGCAGATGGAAGCCTATTTTACCGACCTGATGGTTGACAAGCGCGGTGGCCGCAAGGGCTTCCCCAGCGACGTGGCCACCGAAATATACTATCTGAGCCAGGTGTATGACCGCACGCGCAAACTGGACAAGGCCCGCGACGTAAACCCGTGGGCGAACATAGACATCAGCAAGCAGCAGGAGATAACCGGCAAGGGTTACCAATGCACGCCGCAAGGCTTCCTGAAATCGGCGGAAGCCGGGGATAAGGCGGCGATCCTCCTGTTCCTGGCAAGCGGGGTTGACATCAATACGCGCGACGAGCGCGGCTGGACACCGCTGATGATTTCTTCGTTCAACGGCAACGAGGAGATAGCCGAATTACTGGTACGCAGCGGCGCGGACGTGCATGCCAAGGACAACGCGGGCTACGGCCCGATGCACTGGGCGGCATTCAACGGCTTCCACAAGGTAATCAGGCTGCTGCTCGAAAAAGGCGCCAACGCCAACGCGCAAAGCAATTTCGGCTGGTCGCCGCTGATGCAGGCCTCCACCCGCGGGCATCTTGCCGCAGCCAGGCAGCTTCTGGAAAGCGGCGCCAACGCCAACCTGTCCAGCAAGGACGGATGGACAGCGCTGCACAAGGCCACCTCCAACGGTCATCTGGAAGTCGTCAAGCTGCTGCTTGCCGGTGGCGCAAATGCGGACGCGCGCTACCAGGACGGCAGCACCGCGCTTTCCATCGCCACCAAAAACCGGAACGAAGCGCTCGTCGCGCTGCTGAAAGCCTGCATCTGAACGCACATGGCGCAGGCCACCCCGAATGATGAATCGTCTGCGCCATGCGCGTTTCCCTCACCCCCGTTCCCCCTCTCCCGGAAGGAGAGGGGTACGGTATGCCCTCGCTGCGCGAGATTCACGTTAAACCGCAGACGGGAAGCGCCGCGTAATTATTGTTGCGGCAATATCAGGCTGGCGATCAGCCCGCCTTCCCTGCCGTTTTCCAGGCGAAACTCGCCGCCGTGCAGCCGCGCGGCGCGCTCGACGATGGCCAGGCCCAGGCCAGACCCGCCCGCATCGCTGCGCGCAGCTTCCAACCTCACGAAAGGCCGCTTGGCCGCATCGCGCTGCGCATCGGGAATGCCCGCGCCGCGATCCACCACCGCGAGAACAACCCGGTTCCCTTCCCGTTCGAGTCGCACGGTGATCTCGCCGCCGCCGTACTTGACGGCATTGTCCAGCAGGTTGGACAAGGCGCGCTTCAACAGCAGCGGCCTGACGGAAAGCGGCGGAACCGGCGTCAAGTCCAGCGTGAGGGATGCGGCCTGCGCCGCAAATGGTTGCGCCGTTTCCCGCACCAGAGCCTGCACGTCTGTCGGGGCAGCCGCCTCGTTTGCATCGAGGCGCGCATAGTCGAGAAATTGCCGGATCACCGCATCCATCTGCTCCACGTCGGCGGAAAGCCCCTCGCGCAGCGACTCGTCCACGCTCATTTCGGCGGCCAGCCGCACCCGCGCCAACGGCGTGCGCAGATCGTGCGAGATGCCGGCCAGCACCAGGGCGCGCTCGCGCTCGTTCGATGCGAGGTCGGCGGACATCTGGTTGAAGGCGCGCGATACGGCGGCGATCTCCTGCGCGCCGTGTTCCGGCAGCGGTTGCGGCATGTCGCCATGGCCCACCTGTTGCGCCGCCCGCGCAAGCCGTTTCAGGGGGCGCGCCACCTGGCGCGCGATAAAGTAGGCGCCGAGCAAGGCCAGCGCCAGCACCGCGCCGCCCCACACCAGCAGCACCTGCGGCGTCGCGCGCTCGACGCGCTCTCTGGGCAGCGCCACCCAGAACTCCTGATCGCCGATGAAGAAACTCACCCACAACGCTTCCACTCCGTTGCGCTTTGCGGCGAAGCGCGTGTTGTCGCCCAGTGTGCCGCGCACCTTTTCCGCCATCAGCCGGAATT
The DNA here is from genome assembly GCA_016223025.1 of Nitrosomonadales bacterium. Taxonomy (GTDB): domain Bacteria; phylum Pseudomonadota; class Gammaproteobacteria; order Burkholderiales; family Gallionellaceae; genus VIKH01. The sequence continues at coordinate 26,494 of JACRPU010000047.1, forward strand.
CCGGAGGGTGATCGGGCAGGGCCTCCAGCGCATCGTCCGGCTCCGCCATCTGCACGCGCAGCCCTTCCGCTTCGGCCAGTTCGGCCAGCAGCGCGCCACGCCATTCCGGCGCGGCGGACAGCACGGCGGCGCGCGTGAGATTGATCGCCGATGTCACCAGTTGCGCCATCTGCCGGGCGTGCGGCTGTTGCTCGCCGTAGCTGAAAATCGCCACGTAAGCGGCGAGCGGCAACACGATCAGCGCGACCATGAGCAGGAACGAACGCGCCAGCAGAGTTTTGGGCGGCACCATCAAGGCTTTGTTCCGTCCGGCACAAACACATACCCATGCCCCCACACCGTCTGGATGAAACGCGGCCTGGCCGGGTCGGCTTCTACCAGCTTGCGCAGCCGCGACACCTGCACGTCAATGGCGCGATCGAACGGCTCGTGCTCGCGGCCGCGCGCCAGTTCCATCAACCGGTCGCGCGACAGCGGGTGGCGCGGGCGGGTCGCCAGCGCCTTGAGCAAAGCAAACTCCCCGGTAGTCAGCGCAACCGGCTTGCCGGATCGGGTCAGCGCGCGCGTGGCAAAATTCAGCTCGCAATCGCCGAAGGCCACCGTTTTTTCTTCCGCATCCGGCGCGCCGACCGGATGCAAGCCCTTGCGCCGCAACACCGCGTTGATGCGCGCCACCAGCTCGCGCGGATTGAACGGCTTGGGCAGATAATCGTCCGCGCCCATTTCCAGCCCGACGATGCGGTCAATCTCGTCGCCCCTGGCGGTGAGCAGGATCACCGGCACCTCCTCGCCCGCGCCGCGCAGCCGCCGCAGGATCGCCAGCCCGTCTTCGCCGGGCAGCATCAGGTCCAGCACCAGCAGATGATAGCGGTTCAGCGCCAAAGCCTTGCCCAGCGCGCCGCCGTCCGCGACCGCCTTGACCGCGAAGCCCTGCTCGCCGAGATAGCGCACCAGCAGCTCGCGCAGGCGGGCGTCGTCGTCAATGATGAGGATGCGTTGCGTGGCAGTCATGGCGGAATGATAAGGCGAACCATCGTTCGATCTGTAAAAAATTGTGAGTCAATCGCGGAGCGGAAACAAATTTTTACAAATCGGCGCCCGCCAACAACACTTCGCTTACAGTTCAACCTTACCATGCATTCCACGCCATCAGTGGCGCGCATCCATAAACCCACACAGGAGACGAACCATGAATACCGCACACAAAACCTTTATGGCCCTGCTCGGCATCGGCCTGGCCGCCCTGATCGGCAACAGCGCGCTGGCCGGCGAACACCGCGACGGCGCGCGCGCCGAAGCCCGCCAGAACCACCCCGCCAGGCACGGAGTGGATGCGCGCGAGCACCGCCAGCACCAGCGCATCAACCGGGGCGTGCGCTCGGGGCAACTGACCAGGGAGGAAACCCGCGATCTCGCCGCACAACAACGCGAAATCCGCCAGAAGGAACGGCAATATCGCTCGGACGGGAAATTCACCAAGGAAGAGCGCAAAGATGTTCAGCAGGATCTGAATCAGGCCAGCAAGGATATTTACCGGGAAAAGCATGACGGCGAAACCCGCAAATAACCATCACTCCGGCCAAGGAGGCACAACATGAATACGGTTCTTAACGCGCTGGTTTCTGCGGGCATTGCCGCCGCATTCAGCTTCAACGCGATCGCCGCCGATGCCGCCGCCGGACAAAACGGCGGCGTGCGCGAGCAGGCAGAGCGCGCGGAAATGCGCAGAAAAATGCAGGATCACTGGAAGGGCATGTCGCCGGAAGAGCGTCGCGCCATGCGCGAAACGGTCATCGAGGATGCGAGAAACATGCCCGCCGGGGAACGCGCCCTGGCTCGCAGGGAAATGCGCGAAAAAATGAAAGAGCGCCGGGAAAATCTGCCGCCCGGGGAACGCGCGGAGCGCCGCAAAGAGATGCGCGAACGCTTTGAAGGGATGTCGCCGGAAGAACGCGGGGAAATGCGCGAAAAAATGAGAAAGCGCTGGGAAAGCCTGCCGCCCGAGGAACGCGCGGAGCGCCGCAAGGAGATGCGCGAGCGCTTTGAGAAAATGTCGCCGGAGGAACGCGAGCAATTCAGGCGCGACATGGGCAGGCGCGACGGTATGCCGCCACCCCTTGCCGGTCGCCCGGGCGTAAAACCGGAAGATGCGCGATAACGCCACGCTTTTAGCCGCAAGCTCGAAACTTCGCTACGCTCGTTTTCCACCCTTGCAGCTATCGAACCCTGGGCGGTTTTTCTGTTTCCCCCGGTTATGCCGTCTCCGCCCATAAATCGTGGGTATCGGAGCCGGTGATTCTGACCTCGGCAAAATCGCCCACGCTCATCTGCCGCCCGTTTTCGATGTAAACCAGCCCGTCAATCTCCGGCGCGTCGGCGGAACTGCGCGCAATGGCGCCTTCCTCGCCCACTTCATCCACCAGCACGGTGATAGTCTTGCCGATCTTGCGCGCGAGACGCTCTTCGCTGATCTCTTCCTGCAACTGCATCAAACGCCCGAGCCGCTCCTGCTGCACTTCGGGCGGAATGTGGTCCGGCAGGCGGTTGGCTGCCGCGCCTTCCACCGGTGAATAGGCAAACGCGCCGACGCGATCCAGTTGCGCTTCTTCGAGGAAATCGAGCAACTCCTCGAACTCCTCTTCCGTTTCGCCGGGAAAGCCGACGATGAAGGTGCTGCGCAGGGCGATGTCCGGGCAGGCGCTGCGCCATTGCCGGATGCGCGCCAGCACGTTGCTGCTGTCGCCGGGGCGTTTCATCAGATTGAGTATGCGCGGGTTGGCGTGCTGGAATGGCACATCGAGATAAGGCAGGACCGTTCCTTCCGCCATCAGGGGAATGACTTCATCCACATGCGGGTAAGGATAGACGTAATGCAGGCGCACCCAAATATCCCCGCCGCCCGCTTTGCCAAGTTCGCCCAATGCCCGCGCCAGTTCGGTCATGCGGGTCCGGAGCGGCCTGCCGCCCCGGAAACCGGTGCGGTGCTTTACATCCACCCCATAGGCGCCGGTATCCTGCGAAATCACCAGCAATTCCTTCACGCCCGCGTTCACCAGATTTTCCGCCTCCCCCATCACATCGCCCACCGGACGGCTGACAAGGCCGCCGCGCAGGCTGGGTATGATGCAGAAGGTGCAGCGGTGGTTGCAGCCCTCGGAAATTTTCAGGTAGGCGTAATGCCTGGGCGTGAGGCGGATGCCCTGCGCGGGCACCAGGCCTGTCCTGAGCATGGTCGAAGGGTCAGCGTATGGGTCATGGGTACCTTCGGCATGGATCGGGACAGGCTTCGGCAGATGCGCGTGTACCGCATCCATCACCTCGTCCGCCGCGTGCGGACCGGTGATGGCCAGTACCTTGGGGTGCGCCCGCCGCACCACCTCGCCTTTTGCCCCCAGACAACCGGTTACGATAACCTTGCCGTTTTCGGCCAGCGCTTCACCGATGGCATCCAGCGATTCCTCCACCGCGCTGTCTATGAAGCCGCAGGTGTTGACCACCACCAGATCGGAATCCTGGTAGCTGCCGGAAATCAGGTAGCCCTCGGCGCGCAGGCGGGTAAGGATGTGCTCGGAATCCACCGTCGCCTTGGGGCAGCCGAGCGAGACAAAGCCGACGCGCGGCACAGCGAGTTTCTTGTCCATGGTTATTTCCGTTCCGCAGCCATCATTCCGTTACCAGCGCGCCCAGCAGGCCCACCGTCGCCACCCCCAGCACAATCAGCCCGACCTGCTCCAGCGTGTCGCGCAGTTGCGCGCGCTTGTGCAGGCCGGGTATCAGGTCGGCCACCGCGACGTAGATCATGCTCGCCGCCGCCAGCGCCAGCAGCGACGGTATCCACGACTGCATGGTCTGCAAGGTGAAATAGCCCAGCACGCCGCCCGCCACTGAAGCGAAACTGGAAATCAGATTTAACTGGAAAGCCCTGGCCCTGCTGTAGCCGGAATGCAACAGGATGGCGAAATCGCCGACTTCCTGCGGGATTTCGTGCGCGATGATGGCCAGCGCCGTGACCATGCCGAGATGCGTGTCGGCGAGAAAGGCGGCCGCGATGATGACGCCATCCACGAAATTGTGGAAGGTATCGCCCAGCATGATCATCAGGCCGCTGCGCCCATGATCGTGGCCATGCTCTCCGGCGAGCAGCTCGTGCGCCTCGCAATGCTCGTGGTGGCAGTGACGCCACAGCACCAGCTTTTCCAGCACGAAAAACAGCAGAATGCCAAACAGCACCGTTGCGCTGAGGACGGCCACATCGGGCGCAAGCTTGATCGCCTCGGGCAAAATATCGAGGAACACCGCGCCGAGCAGCGCGCCGATGGCGTAGCTCACCATTGCGCCGACATAGCGCTGTGCGCGGGTGTTAAGCGCAAACAGCGCGGCGCACAGCACGCTCAACACGCCGCCACTGATGCTGGCAACGATAATCCAGGCTAAAGCACTCATGCGAGTTCGGGAAAACGATGACGCGCGGATTATACTCAGAGTGAGTTAAAAGTAAGCCACAAACATTTGGTATGATGGGCAAACACTGCAAAACCGGATTACGGGAAAGGCATGAAACTCGCAGCCGCACAAAAATGGGTGATCCATGGCGTTACATCCTGAATTTCCTGAGTCGCCCTATGCCGAACTGTTGCCCGATCAGCGCTGGTTTCCGGCAGCGGAAGAGCTGCGCAGCACCGCGTATGAAAAACTGCTGCCGCCTCTGGTTGCCAAGATTCGCGGCGAGGTCTGGACGTGGCGGGACGCGAGCTATGCGGGCGCCTCGGAGACATCACGCGCGCTCCTGAACTGGTGGTTCGAGACCGAACATCTGGTCGAGCAGGCCAACGGAACGCTGTCGCCGTTCCGCTATTACTTCGCCCAGCGCGAAGCGGTGGAGACGGTGATCTGGCTGCATGACGTGCGCAAGGTGCGCGACAAGTTCGATCTGCTGCGCTTCGACGCATCGGGCGCCGTTTCGGCAAACATGTTCGACGAAGACTGGCCGCGCTACGTCGTGAAAATGGCGACCGGCGCGGGCAAGACCAAGGTGCTGTCGCTGCTCATCGCCTGGAGCTTTTTTCACAAGCTCTATGAAACTGATTCGACGCTTGCGCGAAACTTCCTGCTGATTGCGCCAAACATCATTGTTCTTGACCGTCTTCGCGCCGACTTTGACGGCCTGCACATTTTCTTCAACGACCCCATTCTTCCGGACAACGGGCACGAAGGCCGCAACTGGCGCGACGACTTTCAGCTCACGCTGCATATTCAGGACGATGTCCGCGTGGTGCGGGAGACGGGCAACATCTTTCTCACCAACATCCACCGCGTTTATCTCGGCGACGTGCGCGAGCCGTCGCTGGACGATGACGATTTGCGCGATTATTTCCTCGATCCATTCGGCGCCAAGCCCGCAGGCAAGACCACCGACAGCAAGACCGATCTCGGCGAAATCGTGCGCGAGATTGACGAACTGGCGGTATTCAACGACGAGGCGCATCACATTCACGACCCGAAGATGGCGTGGTTCAAAAGCATCCAGGACATCCACCACAAGTTATTGCAGAAGGATGACCGTCTCGCGTTGCAGGTGGACGTGACCGCCACGCCCCGCCACAACAACGGCGCGATCTTCGTGCAGACCGTTTCGGATTACCCGCTGGTCGAGGCCATTCACCAGAACGTCGTCAAGCATCCGATACTGCCGGACGCCGCCAGCCGTACAAGGCTGCAAGAGCACACCAGCGCGATCTTCACCGAACGCTATGAGGACTATCTGCAACTCGGCATCGAAGAGTGGCGCAAGAGCTTTGCCGAACACGAAGCGCTGGGCAAGAAAGCGGTACTGTTCGTCATGGTGGACGACACCCGCAACTGCGACGAGGTCGGCGCTCATCTGGAGAAAATCTGTCCCGATCTGGAAGGTGCGGTGCTGGTCATCCATACCAAGAACAACGGCGAAATCTCCGAGGCCGCCTCGGGCAAGAACAAGGACGAACTCGAGAAACTCCGCAAGGAAGCCAACGACATTGATACGTGGAAGTCGCCGCACAAAGCCATCGTCTCGGTACTGATGCTCAAGGAAGGCTGGGACGTGCGCAACGTCACCACCATCGTCGGCCTGCGCGCCTATGCCGCGCAGAGCAACATTCTTCCCGAACAAACTTTGGGGCGGGGATTACGCCGCATGTACTTCGGCACGGATATGCCGGAGGCAGTCTCGGTCATGGGCACGCCCGCCTTCATGGAATTTGTCGAACCCATCCAGAGCGAGGGTGTCACCTTCGAACATGTGCCGATGGGGCCGGGCGCCGTGCGCAAGGATTCGCTCATTGTCGAGGTGGACACGCAGGACGCCGACAAAGACATAGACGCGCTGGACATTGAGTTGCCCCGGCTCACGCGGCGCTTCAACCGCGAATACAAAGACCTCGACGCACTCGATCCCGCAAAATTCGGCAATGCCAAACTCCCGCTCAAGCCCTTCACGCCGGAGCAAACGCGCGAGATCGTCTTCAAGACCATGCTCGACGCCGAAGTGCACCACACCATCCAGCTTGATGGTGCAGGCCCCGCCGACTACCGTTCTGTGGTCGGATTTTTTGCTCGCCAATTATTGAAGGAGCTGCGCCTCGTCGGCGGCTATGACATTCTTTACCCCAAAGTGAAGGCGTTCATGCAGCACCACCTCTTTTTGGAGTGCGGCGGCTTGACGCCGCTTTCAAAGCAGGGGCAAGCCCCTGAAAATCAAAGCGGGAGCAAGCTCCCGCACTCCACAATAAATCTCGAAGACCCGGTGGTGCTGCGCAATCTCTCCGAGCCGGAGGCAGGGAAGATTCTTTTCGACTCATTCAAAACCGCCATCAACGCGCTCACCATCCAGGACAGCGGTGGAGTACGCATCGAAGACCGCATCCGCCTGCGCGACACGCGCCCCTTCCGCACCGAGAACCGGCCTTACCTCGCGCCGAAAAAATCGCTGTTCAGCAAGATCGTCGGCGAGCCTCACGCCGGTAGTTTCGAGCTGACCTTTGCCGGCTTTCTCAATGACGCGCTGGATGTCGCGTCGTTTGCCAAAAACTATCTCGCCGTCGGCTTCAAGATAGACTACGTCAAGGCCGATGGCGATCTCTCCAACTACATCACCGACTTTTTCGTGAAAACCACTGACGGCACGATCTGGCTCGTCGAAACCAAGGGTCGCGCCGAACTCGACCTGCCGCAGAAAATGGCCCGCCTGCGCCAGTGGTGCGCCGATGCTACGAGCGCGAGCCAGGCCGAGGGTGGGCCAGCTTATCGCTTCGTGTATGTGGATCAGCAAGGCTACGAGCGCAACCCGCCGAAGACCTTCGCCGCGCTCGCCGCGAGCTTTACCGAATATCAGAAGGGGTGATGCCATGAGCAACATCAAGCTATTCGAATCGAAGCAAATCCGTTCCGTCTGGAATGAAGCTGACAGCAAGTGGTATTTCTCTGTGGCTGATGTAGTCGAAGTCTTGACCGACTCCGCCAATGTCAGGGATTACATCAAAAAGATGCGCAAGCGCGAGCAGGAATTGAACGCCAACTGGGGGACAATCTGTCCCCCCCTTGAATTGTTGGCACCCGACGGCAAGCGCAGAAAGACACAATGTGCCAATGCCGAAGGGCTGCTCCGCATCATCCAGTCCATCCCCTCGCCCAAAGCGGAACCCTTCAAACGCTGGCTGGCCAAGGTAGGTTACGAACGGCTGGAAGAAATCGAAAATCCAGAACTGGCTGCCGCACGGATGCGCGAACTTTATAAGGCCAAAGGCTACGGCGACGAATGGATCGAGAAGCGCGTGCGCGGCATCGCCATCCGCGACGAACTGACCAACGAATGGAAAAAGCGCGGCGTGAAAGAGCAGCGCGAATACTCCATCTTGTGAATAACGAAGTGGGAATGGTGAGTAGCGAAGTGGGGATGGTGAAAAGGGATTTGCCGGAGCGGACTTTTGAATTTGCGCGACGGGTGGTGAAGCTGTGTCAGATATTGGAGCAGACGCCGGGGGTGAGCCGAACAATGGCCAATCAACTCCTTCGGTCGGGCACGTCTATTGGCGCAAACGTTGAAGAGGGGCAGGCTGGTCAAAGTCGGGCAGATTTTGTGAGCAAGCTGTCCATCGCATGCAAAGAAGCACGCGAAACACACTACTGGCTACGCCTGCTCTCTGCGTCGGAAATAGTTCCCGAATCCCGTTTGGCAGAATTGCTGGATGAAGCCAACCAACTCATCGCGATTCTCACTACAATCACCAAAAACACGAGAAAGAATAGTGAAAAGTGAATTACGAATTACGAATGATGAATTACGAATTTATTGAGGCTCAAAAATGACAACATATTTCACCATTCGTAATTCAAAATTCACAATTCAATAGTCATGGCAAAGACTACCAAAGAAGCCTACGAACTTTCTGACGCCGAGAAGCGCGACCTGACCCAGCTCATCCAGCAGGGCAAGCCGCTGCCGGAGAAATACCGCTTCATTTTGTTCGAGGACAAGCGCGAGGTGGAGCTGGTGTGGAACGGCAAGAGCCGCGACGTGTGTACCACCGTGCTGCCGTTCCAGTCGCTGGAGCATGTGGACGAACCGCGCCAGGAAGCGCCGGAGATGCAGAGCGATTTGTTCGACACGCGCGGACGCCAGCTCAAGGGCTGGACCAACAAGCTCATCTGGGGCGACAACAAGCTGATACTCTCCTCGCTCAAGAGCGGCGCGCTGCGCCGCCAGATCGAGGACGCGGGTGGCTTGAAACTCATCTACATTGACCCGCCCTTCGACGTCGGCGCCGACTTCTCCATGGACATCGAGATCGGCGGCGAAACCTTCCACAAGGAGCCGAACCTGCTGGAACAGATCGCCTACCGCGACACCTGGGGGCGCGGGGCCGATTCGTTCATTGCGATGATTTACGAGCGGCTGATTTTGATGCGGGATTTGCTGGCGGAGGATGGGAGTATTTATGTGCATTGCGATTGGCGGGTGAATAGTTTCATACGATGCGCGATGGACGAAGTGTTTGGAAGAGATCGATTTAGAAATCAAATTACTTGGCAACGATTTAACTTTCACGCTGACGCTCGACGTTACGGAATCGTGGTGGATGAAATTCTCTTTTTTACGAAGGAAGACTCTTTCGTTTGGAATCCTCAAGCAGTGCCCATCAAGGATTCCTACGTCGAGAGCCACTTCCGCAGTGAGGATACGGATGGACGGAAATACAAGATGGCGGACATCTTGGCTAAGGGCGCTGGCCCGGCTCGGAAATTCGGAGACAAGGTACTTGAGCCTCCATCTGGAACTCACTGGCGATTCGGTCAAGAGAAGATTGATGAGCTAATGAAAGCGGGAAGAATTGCGTTTACGAAGAACGGACGTCCTGCGGTCAAAATGTATTTGGATGAGAAGGAGGGAAGCGCGGTTCATTGCCTATGGACTGATATTCCTCCGGTCAATCCAATGGCTGAAGAGCGTGCTGATTACCCTACACAGAAACCAGAACAACTTCTCGAACGCATCATAAAAGCCAGCAGCAACGAAGGCGACCTCGTCGCCGATTTCTTCTGCGGCTCCGGCACCACTGCGGCGGTGGCGGAAAAGCTCGGGCGCAAATGGATCTGTACCGACCTCGGCAAGTTCGGCATTCACACCACGCGCAAGCGCCTGATCGGTGTGCAGCGCGAGCTGAAGGAGTCCGGCAAACCGTTCCGCGCCTTCGAAGTGCTGAACCTCGGTCGCTACGAGCGTCAGGCGTATCTCAACATCGGCGGGCGGCTCAGCGGTAAGCAAAAGGAACAGGCGCTGATGCAAAAAGAGCGCGAGTTCCGCGACCTGATCCTGCGCGCGTATCGTGCCGAGCCGCTGGAGGGCGAGAGCTTCTTTCACGGCAAGAACGCCGGGCGGCTGGTGGTGATCGGCCCGATCAACCTGCCCGTGGGGCGGCTGTTCGTCGAGGAAGTCATCACCGAATGCCGCAAGCGCGGTGCCTCGCGCGTGGATATGCTGGCCTTCGAGTTCGAGATGGGCTTGTTCCCGGCGGTGCTGGAAGAGGCGAAGCAAAAGGGCATAGACCTCACGCCGAAGCAGATTCCGCCCGAGGTGTTCGACAAACGCGCGGTCGAAAAAGGGCAGGTGGTGTTTTTCGACATCAGTTTCATCGAGGCCACGCCGCGCTATAACAAGAAAGACAAATTCACGCTCCAGATCGAACTGACCGACTTCTCGGTTTACTACACGCAAGGCGCGGCGGAAGCCGCCGCCGCAAGCCTCAAGGACGGCAAGAGCGAGGTCGTGTGCGAGCAGGGCCAGCTCATCAAGGTGAGCAAAAACAAGGACGGCATCGTCACGCGCGAGACGCTCACCAAACACTGGGCCGACTGGGTGGACTATTGGGCGGTGGACTTCGACTACATGAGCCGCAAGGAAATCATCAAGGTGCCCGTGGATATGGAGTGCGGCGGCTTGCCGCCGCTTTCAAAGCAGGGGCAAGCCCCTGAAAATCAAAGCGGGAGCAAGCTCCCGCACTCCACACAACCCCAAACAGAATTCGAAGAACGCTGGACCGGCAGCTACATTTTTGAAAACGAATGGCAAAGCTTCCGCACCCGCAAGAACCGCGACCTGGAATTCATCTCCGCGCCCCACACCTACACAACAACAGGCCGCTACACCGTCGCGGTGAAAGTGATAGACATCTTCGGCAACGATACGATGGTGCTGGTGCCGGTGAACGTGGGGTGAAAACAACATGAAACTCGCGGTCGCACAAATCAACTGCACGCTCGGCGACCTGGCCGGGAACACCGCCAAAATACTTGCCTGCGCCGAGCGCGCGAAGCGGCAGGGCGCTTCGCTGCTGCTTACGCCGGAATTGAGCCTGTGCGGCTACCCGCCGGAAGACCTGCTGTTGCGCGAAGGCTTTTATCATGCCTGCGAGCGGGCGCTGGGCGAGCTCGCGCAACAGGTGCATGACATCACCGTGGTGGCGGGGCATCCGCACGTAGCCGGCGGCAAGCATTACAACGCGGCCTCCGTTCTCAGGGATGGAAAGGTTGCCGCCACCTATCTCAAGCGCGTTCTGCCGAACTACAGCGTATTCGACGAGGAACGCTATTTTGCGGGCGGCACGGCGCCGTGCGTGTTCGATCTGGACGGAACGCGGTTTGCGCTCGGCATCTGCGCCGACATCTGGTACGAGGGCGCGGCGCAGGTCGCGCTGGAAGCCGGAGCGCAGGTGCTGCTGGTGCTGAACGCTTCGCCGTACCACATTGACAAGCAGCAGTCGCGCTACGAGGCAGTGCGCGACCGCGTCGGCGAGACCGGCCTCGCGGTGGTGTATGCCAACCTGGTGGGCGGGCAGGATGAACTGGTGTTCGACGGCGCCTCGTTCGCCATGGACGCGGAGGGCAATCTGACGCATCAGTTCGCCTCCTTCGAGGAAACGCTGGGGCTGATTGAATTCCGCGACGGCAGGCTGGCGGCGGGCGAGAAGGCGCAGCCCGTCAGCCATGAGGGCAGCATCTACCGCGCGCTGTGCCTCGGGGTGAAGGACTACATCGGCAAGAACCGTTTCCCCGGCGTGCTGCTGGGCTTGTCCGGCGGCATTGATTCGGCGCTGACGCTGGCGGTGGCGGTGGATGCGCTGGGCGCGGACAAGGTTCATGCGGTAATGATGCCCTCGCCCTACACCGCGCAAATGAGCCTGGACGATGCGCGCGAGATGGCGGGCATCCTCGGTGTGCGCTATGACGTGCTGGACATCAAGCCCGCGTTCGATGCCTATCTCGCCACCCTGGCCGGGCCGTTCGAGGGGCTGGAGCCGGACGCCGCCGAGGAAAACATCCAGGCGCGCATACGCGGCAACCTGCTGATGGCGCTATCCAACAAGTCCGGCTCGCTGGTGCTGACCACCGGCAACAAGTCGGAAATGACCGTCGGCTACTGCACCCTGTATGGCGACATGGCGGGCGGTTTCGCCGTGCTCAAGGATGTCAGCAAGACCTGGGTGTACCGTCTCGCCCATTACCGCAACAGCCGGGGCAGGGTGATACCGGAGCGCATCATCACGCGCCCGCCGAGCGCGGAATTGCGGCCCGACCAGACCGATCAGGACAGCCTGCCGCCTTACGATGTGCTGGACGGCATCATGGCCTGCTATGTGGAAAAGAACCTGCCCATCGCCGAAATCGTGGCGCGCGGCTATGCCGGGGAAGACGTGCGGCGGGTGGTGAAGCTCATCCGCATCAACGAGTATAAACGCCGCCAGTCTCCGGTCGGCGTGCGCATCACCGACCGCAGCTTCGGCAAGGATTGGCGCTATCCGATTACCGCGCGCTACCAGGACGACTTTTAGCTTCAAGCGCGGATAGGCTATACTTGCCGCACCAATTTTCCGGGAGCAGCCATGAAAAAAATCGAAGCCATCATCAAGCCGTTCAAGCTGGATGAAGTGCGCGAAGCCTTGTCCGAACTGGGCGCCAGCGGTCTGACGGTTACCGAGGTAAAAGGCTTCGGGCGGCAGAAAGGGCATACCGAGCTGTATCGCGGCGCCGAGTACGTGGTGGATTTCCTGCCCAAGATCAAGATCGAAGTGGTGATCGCCGCTTCCATGCTGGAAGCGGCGGTGGACGCCATCGTCAAGGCCGCGCACACCGGCAAGATCGGCGACGGCAAGATTTTCATCACCCCGGTGGAACAGATCATCCGCATCCGCACCGGCGAGACCGACGAGGCCGCGATTTAACTTCCCGTGCAGCCGGGGATCTCCCGGCAAAACCCACGGCTGAAACACATGCCGCTATCCTCGAACCTTGCCCGCCACATCCAGGCCAACGTCCGCGCCGCGCTGGATGAAGACATGGGCGACGGCGATCTCACCGCGCAACTCGTTCCGCCGCAGCAAACCGCACACGCCACGGTCATCACGCGCCAGGACGCCGTGCTGTGCGGCACGCAATGGTTTGACGGCTGCTTCAAGGCGCTCGATCCGGGCTGCAATATCCGCTGGCGCGCGCTGGATGGCGACACGGTCCGGCCCGGCCAGACGTTGTGCGAGATACGCGGCAATGCGCGCGCCATGCTCACGGCGGAGCGCGCCGCGCTGAATTTCCTGCAGGCGCTTTCCGCCACCGCCACGGCAACCGGGCGCTATGTGGATGCGGTTGCGGGCACCGGAGCGATAATTATGGATACGCGCAAAACGCTGCCCGGCCTGCGCGTGGCGCAGAAATACGCGGTGAAATGCGGCGGCGGACACAACCAGCGCACCGGGTTGTTCGACGGCATCCTCATCAAGGAAAACCACATCATGGCGGCAGGCGGCATCCGTGCCGCGCTGGAAGCAGCATTCCACCTGGCCGCTGCCGGTGCGACCGTGCAGATCGAAGTGGAAACTTCGGGCGAGTTGCGCGAAGCGCTGGATGCCGGAGCAAAATTGATCCTGCTGGACAACTTCGGCCCGGACGAGTTGCGGGCAGCGGTCAAACTTGCCGCAGGGCGCGCGGAACTGGAGGCTTCGGGCGGCGTAACCCTGCAAACCGTGCGCGCCATCGCCGAAACCGGCGTGGATCGCATTTCAATCGGCAGCCTGACCAAGGATGTGCGGGCGGTGGATTTGTCCATGCGGTTTACCTGATCCGCACCCGCTTCCGGCGCGCCGCGTTACATTTCTGCGGCCCCGCGCCCGCGTCAAGGGATGACCTTCAAGTTTGCTACTGCCACCTGGCTCCAACCTGGCTTACCCTCATGGAAGACATCTGAAACTCCCTTGACCAGTCGCTGTCTTCTTTGGGCTGCGCACTGGCGGCCAGAGCATCCGCGATCCGCTCTCTGTCCCACCCCTGGCGGGCCAGCAAATTTATGGCGATAGTATCGGCCTCGTATTGCTGGCTGGATTTGTAGTTCTCTATCATCGCCCGCGATCCCACAACAGACGAGGCTGTCGTCATCGAGGTCATCACCGGAGTAGTTTCCAGCAGTGCGGCGGCGCCGCGAAAAATATTAGTGATCGGCACCAGCACCTGGGCCAGCACCGAAAACGCGATGCTGGTTGTCGAATTTTTGTCATGGTGGCGGCCAATAACATGCCCCATTTCCCGTGCAATCAGGAAGGATAGCGCCTCTTCATTAAGGGAAAGCTGCTGCACGCCACGGAAGATTACGATTGTTCCTGCCGCGCTGGATGCGCTTCCCGGCTCGCTTTTTTCAGCCACCAGGAACTCGAACCGGGTAATGCGCTCGCTCAGGCCGGGGGTTATTTCAAAAGCAGTCTTTGCCAGGCTATCGCCCAACTGCATAACCCGCCAGTAGAACGCGCGGTTAAAATCGCACTCCTCGCCGGCGCATGACGATTCGATATCCGCCTCTGTGGCGAGGTGCAACCGCATGCCCATCTCGGAATAAGCGTTGCTTACCTGGGATGGAACAGTCACCGATTGATCCTGCGGCACGGGCGTGGCGCATGCGCCGAGCGCTATGCCGGCAAACACAGGAAGCCAGGCGCGCGCCCGCATACGGGTTGTCTGGAAAGGTTTCACGGCGCCAGAGTAGTCCATCTTCCGCGCGTTGTCGAGCCTCCCATCCTTAGCCTTTAGCCTTGTGTACTGAAGTACAGGTAGGCGCGGATTCTGGAGTGCGGGAGCTTGCTCCCGCTTTCCAAAGCGGCGGCAAGCCGCCGCACTCCAGATAACCCGGATGCGGAGTTGGCACCAACCGCACTCCAAAGGCTTATGCTGCACTTTCCCGCTTCTCCTCGCCGCATTGAAACCGCGCATTGAAAACCGCCGCATAGAAGAGCAGAATGCGCGACAAACCCTGCCCTCATAAAGAACAAGAGCTAATGCCCCCCGCCCACACCGACCCGTTCGCCCCGCCCTCCGCGCGCATGAGGGGGTGGACCTCCCCCGGCTACACGCTGCCGCTCCTGGTGCTCGCCGCCGCTCTCGCTATCACCCACCAGTTGTGGCAAAACGAGCGCCAGAACGCCGTGCAGGATCTGCGGGCCCAGTTCGATTTCCGCATGCGCGAGACCGCCGGGCACATCGAGCAGCGCATGAGAACCTACGAGCAGGTGATGCGCGGGGTGGACGGCCTGTTTTCCCATGCCAGCACCGTCGGGCGCCACGAGTTCCGCGATTATGTTGCCAGGTTGCGGCTGAAAGAAACTTATCCCGGCATCCAGGCCATACGTTTTGCGCCGATCGTGCAGTGGGCGCAAAAAGACAGCCATGTCGCCGCCATGCGGGGGCAGGGCCTGGATAACTACGTCATCCATCCAGAAGGCCGGC
Organism: Nitrosomonadales bacterium; assembly: GCA_016223025.1. Classification (GTDB taxonomy): domain Bacteria; phylum Pseudomonadota; class Gammaproteobacteria; order Burkholderiales; family Gallionellaceae; genus VIKH01. Next base: position 41,788 of record JACRPU010000047.1, read on the forward strand.
GCGACATCTACACTCCGGTAATCTACGCCGAGCCGTTCGACGCGCGCAACCAGATGATCTTCGGCTATGACACCTATTCCGACCTGGAGCATCCCCGGCCCGGCGATTCCGCTGCGGGGCTGCGCCGCGCCGCCATGGAGCGGGCGCGCGACACCGGAGAGGCCGCGCTTTCCGGCAAGATCCGGCTGGTGTTCGAGACCGACAAGGAACCGCAGTCCGGGTTCCTGATGTTCCTGCCGGTGTACCGGCACGATGCCACGCACGGCACCGTCGCCGAGCGCCGCGCCAACATTATCGGCTGGGTCAGTTCGGTGTTTCGCGCGGACGATCTGATGGACGGCATCCTCGGCGAGAGCGGCGGCGAGATCAGCGTCGAGATTTACGACAGCGAGGAAGTTTCGGACAGAATGTTGATGCACGACTCCGACTATCTTCCCCGTGCCAGCTCCCGCTCCATCCTGTCGGAGGCGCTTTTCAAAACCACCGAACACCTCGATATCGCCGGTCGCAAGTGGACAATACTGGTCCATTCCATGCCCGGTTTCGATGCGCGGCAGGACAAGGGAAAACCCCAGTTCATCGCCACGGCAGGCGCCGGCGTGAGCATATTGCTCGCGCTGTTCACCTGGCTGCTGGTGCATGGGCGGAGCCGCGCGCTGCAAGCCTCCCGGGCGATAAGCCAGGAACTGAACGAACGCAGGCAGGCGGAGCAGGCGCTGCGCGCGAGCGAAGAGCGCTTCCGCTCCGTTTTCGAGCACGCCAGGGTGGGGATGAACATGCTCGGCCCGGATTACAGGTATCTCAAGGTCAACCGGGCGTTCTGCGAAATAACCGGCTACGCCGATTATGTAGACTGCTCGATTATGTGGACTTGGTCCTGCGGATACGCGCCAACCGCTGATGGGCAGAGGCCGACGCGTATTTTGTTCTCCACATAATCACAACGTCTTTAGGAAGTCGATCAACGAGTCAGGCGCA
>JACRPU010000061.1 GCA_016223025.1 Nitrosomonadales bacterium
CGGGGAATTTCGTGATGCCTTTCCCCGGTCAGGATCAGCGTTTGCAGTGTTGAGGTGTGCGGCATCGCGTTTGCCGGTGTCGGATCGTTGTGTTTTGTGTTTGTCGTGCCTCGCCGCCGTGGAAAATTCGGGGCGGCAGGCAGCGGCGTGTGTCTAAACTTCAGTGTTCGATAGGTAAGCGTTAAAATTTTTTGAGCAACGCAGTATCGCGACGGGGTTTGGATTTATAGAGGTGCCCAAATGACGCAGAGGAGAGGTGACGATGTTATACAACATGAAAATAGGTTCACGGCTGACGATCCTGCTGGCCGTGCTGCTGTCGGGCATAGTGGTGATCGGCGGGATGGGGCTGACCGTTTCCGGCAAGGTGAACGGCGCGCTGGAGTCGGTGTATGACGACAAGATGATCCCTCTCATCCAGTTGGACACTGTCGCCAGGGCGAACCTGAACAACCAGGTTGCCATCGCCTATGCGATCACGCAGCCGGAGGAGATGGCGAAATATATCCGGAAGATCGAGGATAACAAGGCCATCATCGACAAGAGCTGGGATGCCTACCAGAAATCCCTGCTCGACGAGGAGGACCGTGTCCTGGCGGCAATATTTGCCGAAGTGCGCGGGCGCTTTGTCGAGGGCGGCATCAAGCCCGCCCTGGCCGCGATGCGCGCCAATAACCTGGTCGAGCTCAAGCGGTTACAACTGGATCCCATCCTTGTTCTGAATGCGCCATTAAACGAGGCGCTGGACGCGCTGATCGAGATGCAGCGGCGCGATTCCGAAAAGCTGCACGAGGAATCGGTCGCCGCTTACCGGACCATGCGCATGGCATCCATCGCGCTGATTCTGGTTGGCCTGGTGCTGGGCATCGCGCTGGGGCTTTCAATCGTTCGCGGCATCAACCGCTCGGTAAACGAGCTGCGCGGGGTGATGGTGAAGATGGCGGCGGACGGCGACCTGACCGCGCGCGCCAGGGTGTACGGGCAGGACGAAATCGGCCAGGCGGCGACGGCGTTCAACGGGCTGATTGACGGTTTCGCCGGCATCATCCGGCAGGTGCTGGCCAATGCCGGCACGGTGTCCGGCACGGCGGCGCAACTGTCGGTCGCTTCGCGGCAGATCGCCCAGGGCTCGCAGGCGCAGAGCGAGGCGGCCGCCTCCACGGCGGCGGCGGTGGAGCAGATCACCGTCAGCATCAACTCGGTCGCCGCCAACACCGAGGACGTGCGCAAGCTGTCCGGGAAGAGCCTGCAACAGACCCAGAAAGGCAACCAGAGCGTCACGGCCATGATCGGCGAGATCGGGCGGGTGCAGGATGCGGTCGGCCAGATCGCCGGATCGGTGAAAGAGTTCGTGGACAGCACGCGCGCCATCGCCGGCATGACCCAGCAGGTGAAAGACATCGCCGACCAGACCAACCTGCTGGCGCTCAACGCCGCCATCGAGGCGGCGCGCGCCGGGCAGCAGGGGCGCGGCTTCGCGGTGGTGGCCGACGAAGTGCGCAAGCTGGCGGAAAAATCCGGAAAGTCGGCCAGCGAAATTGACCAGGTGACCGGCTCGCTGAACCAGAAATCGGCCCACGTCGAAACCGCCGTGCAGGCCGGCCTGAACTCCTTGCAGGCGACGCAGGAACACATCGGGCAGGTTTCCGCCATGCTGGCCGAAGCGGGCGAGGCGGTCAACCAGTCCAGCGGCGGCGTGAGCGACATCGCCGCCTCGGTGAGCGAGCAGAGCAAGGCCAGCACCGAAATCGCGCGCAACGTGGAGCGGATCGCGCAGATGTCGGAAGAGAACCACGCGGCGGTGGAAGAAAACACCCAGGGGATCGTGCGCCTGGAACAACTGGCCAGAGAGCTGCAGGGCGCGGTGAGCCGGTTCAGGGTTTAATGAGCGGGTAGCTGGTAGCCTGTAGCTCGTAGCCAGGCAGGTTTTGCTACCAGCTACGCGCTACCAGCTAACGACTTAAGGGGTTTGATGATGTTGAGCAACATGAAAATCCGCGTGCGGTTGATGTTTCTGCTGGTTCTGCTGCTGGCGGTGGTGGCTGCGGTCGGCGGGATGGGATTGTATGCGTCCGGCAAATCCAACGACGCGATGAAATCGGTATACGGAGACCGGATAGTTCCCATCATGCATCTGAATGCCATTTACAAAGCCAATCTGAGCAACCGGCTCGCCATTTCCAACGCGATCGCGCAGCCGGAGAAAATGGCGGAGCCCATCCAGAAAATAATGGATAACAAGAACCTGATTGACAGGGAATGGGAAGCGTTCACGGCAATCGTCCTGAGCGGCGCGCTGGTTGATGCGGAAGACAAGAGCCTGGCGGCCAGGTTTCTCGATGTGCGCGGACGCTTTGTCGAGCAGGGCATCAAACCGGCGGTGGCCGCGATGCGCGCCGGCAATGCGGCAGAGGTCAAGCGGATACAGATCGAGCAGGTCTCTCCCCTGAACGCCCCGCTGGATGAGGCGCTGAACGCCCTGATCGAAATGCAGAAGCGCGACGCGCAGAAAGCGCAGGAAGAGTCGGACGCCGTTTTCCACGAGATGCGCAGGCTCTCCATCGCGCTCGCGCTGATCGGCGCGGCATTGGGCGGGCTGCTGGGGCTTTCGATCACCCGCAGCATCGCCCGCTCGGTGCGTGAACTTTGCGGCGTGATGGTGCAAATGTCGGCGGACGGCAACCTCAATGCGCGCGCTGCGGCGACCGGCAGGGAGGAAATCGGGCAGGCCTCGAAAGCGTTCAACGGGCTGATGGAGCGCTTTACCGGCGTCATGCGGGAAATCGAGGATTGCAGCCGCAACATGGGCCAATCGTCCTATCAGGTCGCCACGATTTCCGGCGAAATTGCCGAAGTGAGCAAACAGCAAGAAAGCCATTCCGGGGAGGTGATCAGCGCGATGCGGCAGTTGCACCGTGTTTCTTCCGAAGTACAGGCGCAGGCCGCCGAAGCGGCGGGCCGTTCCCGCCAGGTGGAAACTCTGGCGCGGGAAGGCATCGGGAACGTGCATCAGAACATCGCCTCGATGGAGGAAACCAGCCGGCAGGTCGGACGCGCGTCCCAGGAAATCCAGGAGCTGGAGCAATCGGCGCGGCAGATCCACAACATCGTCAAGACCATCAAGGAGATTGCCGAGCAGACCAACCTGCTGGCGCTCAACGCCGCCATCGAGGCGGCGCGCGCCGGGGAGCAGGGGCGCGGCTTCGCGGTGGTGGCCGACGAGGTGAGAAAACTCGCCGAGCGCACCACCCACTCGGCAACGGAGGTCGGCGACATCATCGGGAAGCTTTCCGGCAGGGTGCAGCAGGTGGCCGCAACCATGGACGGAGTGGTGCAGAAAGTGAGCGTCACGCAGGAGGAGGCGGGAAAGACCGCCCGCACCATCGAGGAAATGGCCGGTAACGTGTCGGAAACCGCGCAGGCCAACCAGGGGATTTCCGGCGCGAGCCAGCAGCAACTGGAACAGTTCGGGCTGCTGCAGACCACGCTGGAAACCCTGTTCTCGATTTTGAAGGAAAGCGGGGCAAAAGTGGAGGTCACGGCCACCATCGGCGACGATTTGCGCGCGGCTGCGGCGCGGCTGACCGGCATCATGTCCGGCTTTACTTTCGCCAGCGAGGAAATGGCTGTCGCGCCCGCCCAGCACGAGAAACGCCGCGCGCCGCGCGCGCACCACAGCCTGCTGGTAAAAATGAACCAGGGCGGCCACGAACTGGAGGCGGTGAGCAGCGATTTCTCCCTGACCGGCCTGTGCCTGAGGCTTCCCCGCCAGGTGAACGAAGGCGAGCACGCCGACCTTTCCATCAAACTGCCCGCCGATCTTTCGGTATACCTGCCCAACGAAAACCTGGATCAGTACCGGCACCAGGATACCTTGCACATCAAGGGGCGCATTCTCTGTCAGCGGAAGGACGCCAACTGCTATGTGTGCGGCGTGGAATTCGTGAACGCGGATGAAAGCAAGCGCAACATGATCAAAAAGTGCTTCGAGTTTTTCCACATGAAGCCGGAGTTTTGAGCTTGTAGCTCGCAGCGAGTAGCCGGGCAGGTTTTGCTGCCAGCCACAAGCTGCAAAAAGGAGAAACAAATGTCGGACCTGTTAAGAAATATTGATGCGCGCACCAAGCTGGCGGGAACCAACAAGCTGGAAATCCTGATGTTCACGCTCGGGCAGGATACCCGCACCGGGCGCGAGGAAACCTTCGGCATCAACGTGTTCAAGGTGCGCGAGGTGATGCGCATACCGGGAATCACCCGCGCGCCGGAAATGCCGCCCGCCGTGGAGGGGATGGTGAGCTTGCGCGGGGTGCTGGTTCCGGTGATTGATCTGGCCAAATACATCGGCATGGAGACCGGCGGCAAGCCGGAAATCATGATCGTCACCGAATACAACGGCCACACCCAGGGCTTTCTGGTCAAGACCGTGGATACCATCCTGCGCCTGGACTGGGCCGACATGCGGGTGCCGCCGGAGATGCTGAACACCCAGTTGGGCGGCCTGGTGACGGCCGTCACCGAACTGAAAGACGGGCGCCTGGTGATGATGATGGACGTGGAAAAAGTGTTGTCCGAAACAGGCCATTTTTACGATGACGACCTCATCCTGAAAAGCGTGCATCCGCTGGGAGTGGACGGTCGCACCGTATTTTTCGCCGACGATTCCTCGGTGGCGCGCAAACAGATCACGCGCACGCTGGAGGTCATGCGCGTGAAGCATCTCTCCGCCATCAATGGCCGCCAGGCGTGGGAGGAGCTGCGGAAAATCGCCGATTACGCCGACTCGGCGGGCATCCCGGTGAGCGACATGGTGCAGGTCATTCTGACCGACGTGGAAATGCCGGAAATGGACGGCTACATGCTCACGCGCAAGATCAAGGAAGACAAACGGTTTTCCGGGATTCCGGTGCTGATGCACTCGTCGCTTTCCAGCTCGTCCAACCAGCAGCTCGGCAAGGCGGTCGGCGTGGATGAATACGTGCCCAAATTTGAACCGCAGAAGCTGGCGCAGACACTGGCGCGGCTGCTGACTTGAAATCAGGAGCCAGGTGTCGGGTGTCAGTCTTCTCGTAGGTTGGGCAAAGCGAAGCGTGCCCAACCTACGCACTGCTGGCTTGAAATCAGGAGCCAGGTGTCGGGGAGCAGGGGTCAGAAGGTTTTGTGCGCCGCTACGCGGCACGCTATAAAAACACTGATACCTGACACCTGATGCCTGATACCTGAAAAGGAGAAAGAAATGAGTTACACGGAAGATATGTTGAACGGCAACCAGGGCGGCCTGCTGGATCATGTGGACGCGAGAACCAGCCTGGCCGGTTCCAACAAGATGGAGATCCTGCTGTTCTCGCTCGGCACGCAGGAAACCTTCGGCATCAACGTGTTCAAGGTCAAGGAAGTATGCCGCGCGATGCCGATCACCAAGACCCCCAACATGCCGGACGGCGTGAACGGCATCGTCAGCCTGCGCGGGCACATTCTTCCGGTGCTGACGCTGGCCAGGTTCCTGGGGCTGGACAGCGAAGGGCAGGACGCGCACAGCACCATGATGGTGGCCGAATACAGCCGCCACGTGCTCGGCTTCCTGGTGAAGGACGTGGACCGCATCATCCGCGTGGACTGGGACAAGGTGCGCGCCGCAGACGACATGCTGGCAAACAACAAGGACATGATCACCGCCATCACCGAGCTGCCGAACGGCAAGCTGGTTTCGATACTGGATGTCGAGCAGATTCTCGCCAGCGCGTTCGGCGAGGCGCTGGTGGGCAACATTGACCGGCTGGAAAGAGGGCACGAATTGTGTGTCTTTTTCACGGATGACTCGGTCGTGGCGCGCAAGAAAATAAGCGAGGTGCTCGACAAGATGGGGGTCAAGCACATGCAGGCGAACAACGGGCTGGAAGCCTGGGAACGGCTGAAGGGGCTGGCGGATGCGGCGCAGGCCGCCGGCACGAACCTGCACGACCGAATCCGGGTGGTGCTGGTGGATGCGGAAATGCCGGAGATGGACGGCTACGTCCTGACCCAGCGCATCAAGGCGGACAAGCGTTTTGACCAGATCCCGGTGGTCATGCATTCGTCCCTGTCGTCGGATGCCAACAAGGACATGGGGAAACGGGTGGGAGTGGACCACTATGTCCCGAAGTTCGACGCGGCGATGCTGGCAGGCACATTGCGTCCGCTGCTGGCTTAGAGGCGGTCGTTAAGTCGTTAAGTCGTGAGTCGTAAGACGTAAGACGTGAGTCGTAAGTCGTGAGTTATAAACCGCGCAGCGGCCCCCCAACTACCAACTTACGTCTCACGACTAAATTTGGAGGTTATCGTGGCAGACACAAACATGAAATTCCTGGTCGTGGACGATTTTTCCACCATGCGGCGCATCGTGCGCAACCTGCTCAAGGAACTGGGTTTTTCCAACGTGCAGGAAGCGGAGGATGGCGTTGATGCGCTGAGCAAGCTGCGCGGCGACACTTTCGATTTTGTCGTGTCGGACTGGAACATGCCCAACATGACCGGAATCGAGCTGCTGCGGGCGATACGCGCGGATGCCGCGCTCAAGCATCTGCCGGTGCTGATGGTGACCGCCGAGGCCAAGCGCGAAAACATCATCGAGGCGGCGCAGGCGGGCGCCAGCGGCTATGTCGTCAAGCCGTTCACCGCCGCCACCCTGGATGAAAAGCTGAAGAAAATCCTTGAAAAAATGCCGAAGTGAGGGATGCCATGACCAATAAAGCGGATGCAACGCAGGATTCGGAAGAGCTGGAAGCACTGTTCGACAGCATCGTTGCGGCAGGCAACGAGCCGGTCGCGCCCGCAGGGGGCGCGGGCAATGCGGCGGACAAGGTAATCAACCGGGTCGGCCACATGACGCGCTCGCTGCATGACGCCCTGCGCGAACTGGGGTACGACAAGAATCTGGAAAAGGCGACGGCCACGATACCCGATGCCCGCGACCGCCTGAATTATGTCGCCACGCTGACCGAGAAGGCCGCCGAACGGGTGTTGAACGCCACCGATGCTGCGCAGCCGGTGGTGGAAAAGATCGAGATTGAATCGCAGCGGCTATCCGGCGAATGGCAGAAGCTGTTTGACCGGCAGCTCGATGTCGAGCAATTCAAGAGCCTGGCGGTGCAGACGCAGGCCTTTCTGGCAGAGGTTCCCAAGCAGGCCAGAGCCACCAACGCCTACCTGATGGAAATCATGATGGCCCAGGATTTCCAGGACCTCACCGGCCAGGTCATCAAGAAGATCGTCGAGGTGACGCGGCAGATGGAAAAGGAGCTGGTGGAGCTGCTGGTCGAAAACCCGCCATCCACCGCCAACCCGGACGCCTATGCCGGATTGCTGAACGGGCCGGTGGTCAACGCGACCGGGCGCAGCGACGTGGTGACCAGCCAGGATCAGGTGGATGAGTTGCTGGAGAGTTTGGGGTTTTAGAAGCTTGTAGCCCGTAGCGGGCAGCAAAAACAAATCTCAGCTACGAGCTACAAGCTACCAGCTACAAGCTTAAGGAGAGTGAAATGAACGACTTTGCGGGAATGGAAGAACTGATGCAGGACTTTCTGACGGAAGCCACAGACCTGCTGTCCGATGTAGATGGGAAGCTGATCGAACTGGAAAAATCGCCCCGCGACCGAGACCTGCTCAACGTCATATTCCGCGGTTTCCATACCATCAAGGGCGGCGCCGGTTTCCTCAATGCGACGGAGCTGGTCACCTTGTGCCATCTCACCGAAAACCTGTTCGACAAGCTGCGCAACGGCGAGCTGTCCCTCGATGCGGAAATCATGGACACGATATTTGCCGCGACCGGAGAAGTCCGGCGAATGTTTGACGCGCTCGGTCAGAGCAGGCAGCCGGATGCCGCTCCCGCGCATCTGATCGCGGAGCTGCACACGACGCTGGGATCGGGGGCCGGGAACCGGGAGCCAGGAGGCAGCCAACCCGAAACCCGAAACCCGAAACCCGAAACCGGAAGCCCGGACTGGAATGCGCTGTACCGGGCTATCACGGGCGGCAACCCTGCCGCGCCCGACGTCGCCGCTGCGCCCGCCGTTGAAATTGACGAGGCAAAACTCAAATCCAGCGCATTCGGGCGCCGCGCCGACGATATTCCGGGCGGCAAGGCGCCGCCCGCTACCCGCCGCGAAAGCGATGCGGGCGCCAAGGACAACACCATACGGGTGGACACCGACCGGCTGGACCAGGTGCTCAATCTTTCCGGCGAGATCGGCCTGACCAAAAACCGCCTGACCCATTTGCGCAGCGACATTCTGCAGGGGCGTTCGGATGCCGCCATATTGCGCGCGCTGGACGAGTCGGTCAGCCAGCTCGACACGCTGGTGGTGAACCTGCAAAACGCCGTGATGAAAACGCGCATGCAGCCCATCGGTCGGCTGTTCAACAAGTATCCGCGGCTGGCGCGCGACCTGGCGCGCCAGCTTGGCAAGGATGTGGAGCTGGCGCTGTCCGGAGAGGAAACCGAAATTGACAAGACCATGATCGAGGACCTGAACGACCCGCTGGTGCATCTGGTGCGCAACGCGGTGGACCATGGCGTGGAAAGCCCGGAGCAGCGCGCGGCGGCGGGCAAGCCGGCGAAGAGCCTGGTACACCTCGGCGCGCGCCAGGAAGGGGATCACATCATCATCAGCATAACCGATGATGGCAAGGGCATGAGCCCGGAAGTGATCCGCAACAAGGCGATCGAAAAAGGGTTGCTCAGCGCGGAAGCGGCGAGCAGCCTGAACGAAGAGCAAAGCCTGGAATTGATCCTGCTGCCCGGGTTTTCGACCAACGACCAGATTTCCAATATTTCCGGGCGCGGCGTCGGCATGGACGTGGTAAAAACCAACATCCAGAAGCTGAACGGCACCATCGGCATCGCGTCCGTCCCCGGCAAGGGCAGCGAGTTCACCATCTCGCTGCCGCTCACCCTGGCGATCCTGCCGGTGTTGCTGCTGCGGCTGTGCAACCAGTCGTTTGCCGTGCCGCTGTCCATGGTGCGGGAAATTCTTTCCATCTCGCAGGATGATCTGCAACAGATTTCCGGCAAGGCCACCATGGTGGTGCGCGGAGAAGTGCTGCCGGTGCTGCCGCTGGCGCGCCTGATCGGATGGGAGCAGGCCGAAACGCCGGAAGTGGGCGTGCTGATGCAGGTGGGCGCAAACAGCTTCATTCTTTCCGCCGACGGTTTTGCCGGCCATGACGACGTGGTGATCAAATCCCTGGATACCTTCCGCCCCAAGGGAGTGGCGGGTGTCACCATGTCCAGCGAAGGAGAGATCGTGCTGATACTGGATGTCAAGGAACTGCTGGGCGAAGTGCGCGGTTGAGGTTCCCTCCCCCTTGACGGGGAAGGGCCAGGGTGGGGGTGAACCCTGGGCGGTGTGCGTGCTTGCAAGCTCACCCACCCCCTGCCCCCTCCCGTCGAGGGAGGGGGTTATTGCGCCCATGCTGAAGGCAGCGAAAAAAAACGGATGTAACAGGAGAGAGAAACCCATGAAAGCGAGAATCCAGCCAACCCAGCACGAAGTCGTGATGAACGACGGCGACATCATCGTCTCGAAAACCGATCTGAAAGGCCGCATTACCTACGCAAACCGGGTATTCATGCGGATAGCGAACTACACTGAAAAGGGCCTGCTGCACCAGCAGCACAATATCGTCCGCCACCCGGACATGCCGAGGGGCGCGTTCAAGCTGCTGTGGGACACGATCGGGGCCAGGCAGGAATTTTTTGCTTACGTGAAGAACCTGACATCGGAGGGGCATTTCTACTGGGTGTACGCCAACGTCACGCCAGACATGGACGAGCAGGGCCGGGTGGTGGGTTATTTTTCCGTGCGCCGCAAACCCAAACCCTCCGCCGTGGCGGCCATCCAGCCCATTTACCGGGAGATGCTGGAAGTGGAGCAGCGGGCGGGGCCAGCCAATGCGACGGCGGCATCCGCCTCCTTCCTTTCGGAAAAGCTGAAAAGCCTGGGGACAACCTACGAACGTTTCATTCTGAGCCTTTGATGCCGGGCTTTTGATCCACAGAGACCGCCACATGACCATCGCAACCCGCAGCAATGTCAGCAGCCATATCCCGTTCATCAGAAGCCAGGTCCTGCTGGCCTGCGTGATCTTCCCCCTGCTCTCGTGCGCCCTGGCGGCTCTGGTCACCTGGCAGCACGGTTTTGAATGGACGTACTGGGTTTTTCCCCTGCTGGGAATCTGCTTCTCCTATTTCGTCTGGGTGAATTTCCGCAAACCGATCGAAACGGTCGAGCGCATGCAGGGTGTGCTGAAAAGCTCCGGCAAGGGGCAACTCCACCACCGGGTCACGGATACTGCCGGCCTGGGCGAGGTAGGCAAGGCGGCCTGGGAACTGAACGAATTTCTCGACATGATCGAAATGTATTTCAAGGAGGTCAACACCTGCTTCCGCCTGGTATCGGAAGGAAAATATTACCGGAGGGCCATCCCCGGCGGCCTGCCCGGCCAGTTTGCGGACTCGCTGGAAAAGATCAATATGTCTATCAGGGCAATGGAAGAAAACAGCCAGTTCATTACCCGGAACGAGCTGGCTTTCCACCTGCATACGATGAATTCAAAAAGCCTGCTGTCCAAGCTCAAGCTCAACCAGCAGGATCTGGCGAGCATCAGCGGCGAAATGGATGAAGTGGAGCACATTGCCAGCGCCAACCGCGAAGGCGCCGAAAGCAGCCTTGCGGCGGCGAACCGCATCAGCGAGGAACTGACGGTGATGACCCGCCGCGTGCAGGAGATGGCCCATGCCTCGCAGGCGCTGGGAAGCGAAAGCACGGCGATCAACGCGGCGGTCAGGATCATTGCGGAGATCGCGGACCAGACCAATCTGCTGGCCCTGAATGCGGCGATCGAGGCGGCGCGGGCCGGCGAATCCGGGCGCGGCTTCGCGGTGGTGGCGGACGAGGTGCGCAAGCTCGCGGAGCGCACCAAGACCGCCACGCTCGAAATCGGCGAGACGGTGGGCCGCTTCAAGAACCAGGTGGAAGTCATGGTCAAGGAAACCGGCGAGGCAAACCATCTGACGACCAGCGTAAATGACCGGATGAACGATTTCCGGGTGCGCTTCTCGGATTTTGCGCAGGCCGCCGAGAAAATCATCAGCCGGGTATCCGCGACGAAAGACCGCTCATTCGGATCGCTGGTCAAAATGGATCACATCATTTACATGCAGAACGCCTATATGGCGATCGAGAAGGCCGGTGACGGCGATGAGGCCGCGGCGGTCCGGACGGATCACCACAACTGCCGTCTCGGCAAATGGTACGGGGGCGCCGGGAAAGAGTATTTCGGCAAGACGGCGGCCTACCTCCGCCTGGAGAAGCCGCACTCCGGGGTGCATTCCGGCGTACACCGCGCGGTGCAGCTTTGCCGCGAAGACTGGGCAAGCAACACGGAATTGCGCAACGATCTGGTGCGGGAGATGGAAAAAGCGGAAGAAGCCAGCGGCGAAGTGGTACATTTGATTGATGCGATGGTAAAGGAAAAACACGGGGATTGACGGTTTCTGCCGCTCCCACTACTGCAAGGAATGCGCCTTTGAAAATCCTTCTCGTTGACGACTCCCGCTCCACCGCCGCCATCATGCTGGCCCGCTTGACTTCGCTGGGGTATGAAGTCACCCATGCGCTCGATGGGCGGGAGGCCGTTGACCTGTTCAGGAAAATCGCCCCGGACCTGATCCTGATGGACATCGAGATGCCGGTGATGAACGGCTTCGAGGCGACGACCCGCATCCGCGCCGAGGAAGCGACGTACAAGTGGGCCTGGACGCCGATCATTTTCCTGACCGCATCCGACACGCAGGACAACCTGGTGATGGCCATCGAGGCGGGCGGGGACGATTTCATCCTGAAGAAAGTCCCGGAGCCCATCCTGCACGCCAAGATGAAAGCCATGTCCCGGATCGCGCGCTTGCGGGCAGACCTCAGCATCGCCAACCGGCAACTGGAGGAAATGGCCACCCGCGACCGGCTGACCGGCCTTTACAACCGGCGGTATCTGGACATGCAGGTGGATGCGCTGTGGGACAGGCCGGCCAATGACGGAGCGGTCGTGGCCGTGCTGATGATAGACGTGGACAACTTCAAAAAATACAACGACCGCTACGGACATCAGGCGGGCGACGATTGCCTGGCCGGCGTGGCAAAGGCCATCAGCTCCGCAGTGGCCGGCTTCAACTCTTCGCACTCCGGGAAAGAGTCCTTTGCCGCAAGGTACGGCGGCGAGGAATTCGCCGTCATTATTCCGGACGGGTCCGGCGCCGCTGCGACGGACTGCGCGCAGGCCGTTCACGATGCCCTGAAAGCACTGGCAATCACGCACGAAACCAACGGGGATTTCGGGGTCGTGACGGTTTCCATCGGCGTCAGCCTGTCCGTCCCGGCTGCCGGAGCAACCATCGCAAATGCCTTCCGGCAGGCCGATGCGGCCTTGTACCAATCGAAAGAATCGGGGAGGAGCAGGACAACGATCGTGTAGCGCGGGCTGCGAAGATGGCGGCGCGGCGACGGCAAGCTCACCCACCCCCCTGCCCCTCCCGTCGAGGGGGGGAAATTAAAGTCCCCTCCCCCTTGACGGGGGAGGGCTAGGGTGGGGGTGAACTTCGGGCATAGTTGCCAATTCACCGTGGGGTAGGAAAAGGGTATTGATAATGGCAAAAACAGTTCTCAATGTTGACGATTCCACTTCTATCCGGCAGATGGTGGTTATTACGCTCAAGGACGCGGGCTACGAGGTGATAGAGGCCGCGGATGGGCAGGAAGGCCTGGACATCGCCAGGGTGAAGACGGTGGATCTGGTGCTGACCGACCTGAACATGCCGCGCATGAACGGCCTGGCTATGACCATGGCCTTGCGCGCCATGTCTTCCTACCGCGATGTGCCCATCCTGATTCTGACCACCGAATCCGGCGACGAGATGAAGAAGCAGGGCAAGGCGGCGGGCGCGACCGGCTGGATGATCAAGCCGTTCGATCCGCAGAAACTGCTGGAAGTGGTGAGAAAAGTGATTGGATAAAGCAGGAATCAGGTGTCAGCAAACCCCTGCCTCCGACCACTGATTCCTGACCCCTGACCCCTGACACCCGATGACCATAGATATCACGCAGTTCTATCAGATTTTCTTTGAGGAAACCGCAGAGCATCTGACGGCGATGGAATCGCTGTTGCTCGGACTGGACGTGTCCGATCCGTCCATGGACGATCTCAACGCGATTTTTCGCGCGGCGCATTCCATAAAGGGGGGGGCGGGCGCTTTCGGTTTCAACGACATGGCCGAAGTGACGCACGCCATGGAAACGCTGCTCGACAAACTGCGCAAACAGGAAAGGAAACTGGGCAATGAAATGGTCAGCGCGCTGCTGGAAGCGGGCGATGCCATTTCCATGCAACTGGCCGCGCACCGGGGCGAAGGCGAGGCGGATGCCGGGCTGGTGCGCAATGTGCGCACCAGGCTGGAGCTGCTGTCTGCGGCGGAGCCGGTTTCCCCCCTTCCCCCTTCCGGCGTGGAAAAGGCGGCGGCGGAAGAGGTCGCTGCGAGCGGGCAGCAGGACGATCCGGGATACGGGTTTTTTGATGAGCCGCCAACTGCTGCGGCGCCGCCGCAACAAGATGCGGGCCACCCGGCAGGCGAAGCGCCGGTTCCGGGCGCGGGTGGCGCGCCATCCGGCAGGCGCGCCGCCGATCACGTGCAGCAGCAGGCCGAAACCACCTCGATCCGCGTGAGCGTGGAGAAAGTGGATCAATTGGTCAATCTGATGGGCGAGCTGGTCATCACCCATGCCATGCTGGCGCAATCCGCCTTGCAATACGACGGCGCCGTCAATGAAAGCTTGCAGCGCAACCTGCACCAGCTCGAACACAATACGCGCGATTTGCAGGAAACGGTAATGTCCATCCGCATGATGCCGGTCTCCTCCGTATTCAGCCGTTTCCCTCGTCTGGTGCATGACCTGGCCGCCAGGCTGAACAAGCAGGTGAAAATGAAAATGGTGGGCGAGAACACCGAGCTGGACAAGGGCTTGATCGAGAAAATTTCCGACCCGCTGACGCACCTGGTGCGCAACAGCCTGGATCACGGCATCGAATCGCCCGAGAGGCGCACTGCGGTCGGGAAACCCCCGTGCGGCACGATTACTCTCAAAGCGTTTCATCAGGGCGGCAACGTAGTGATCGAGGTGTCCGACGATGGCGCCGGCCTGAACCGCAGCAAGATACTGGCCAAAGCGAAGGAGCGCGGTTTGCCGTTGCGCGACGAGATGTCGGACCAGGAGGTGTGGGCGCTGATCATGGAGCCGGGGTTCTCCACGGCGGAAGTGGTAACCGACGTGTCCGGCCGCGGCGTGGGCATGGATGTGGTCAGGCGCAATATCGCCGGGATCGGCGGCCGGATCGAGCTCGATTCGGCGGAAGGGCTTGGCACGCGCATCATCATCCGGCTGCCATTGACGCTGGCCATCCTGGACGGCCTTTCGGTCTCGGTCGGGCAGGAAACCTATATCGTGCCGCTGAACGCCATCATCGAATCGTTGCCGGGGTCGGCGGCCGATATCAAGGCGATGGGCGGCGAGGGGCGCCTGTTGCGGGTGCGCGGCGAACACCTGCCGATTGTCGCATTGCGCCGGGTGTTCGGCATCGAGGCCGGAATCGTGGAGCCGGAGCGTGGCATACTGGTTCTGCTGGAAGCGGAAGGCAGGAAAATCGCGCTATTTGTGGATGAGCTGATAGGCCAGCACCAGGTTGTCCTCAAGAATCTGGAATGCAATTTTCGCAAGGTGCCTTATGTTTCCGGCGCGACCATCATGGGCGACGGCAGGGTGGCGCTGATTCTGGATGTGGCGGCGCTGGTCGCGCAGCAGGCGCAGGCCGCGAAGATGGCGGCATAACGACGGCAGGGGGCGCACGCTCCCTCCCCCTTGACGGGGGAGGGTTAGGGTGGGGGTGAACTTCGGGCATGGTGCCTGTTCGCAAGCTCACCCACCCCCTGCCCCCTCCCGTCGAGGGAGGGGGTGAACAGAACGGAAGGAGCAAGGATGGCAAACGAAAACACGGCGGTCGCAGCGGGCGGCGAATTCCTCACCTTCATGCTGGGCGGCGAGGAATACGGGCTGGACATCCTCAAGGTGCAGGAGATACGCGGCTATGACGCCGTCACCGCCATCGCCAACACGCCCGCTTTCATCAAGGGGGTCATCAACCTGCGCGGCATCATCGTGCCCATCGTGGATCTGCGCATCAAATTCGGCCTAGGCACGGCGGAATATACTCCGTTCACGGTGGTCATCATCCTGCGCCTGGGGCGCCGGGTGGTCGGCATGGTGGTGGACGGCGTTTCGGACGTGATCACGCTCGCGCCGGAGCAGATCAAGGAGGCACCGGAATTCGGTTCCGCCCTGGATACGCGGTACATCACGGGATTGGGCGCAGTTGAGCAGCGCATGATTATTCTGGTGGATATCGAGCGCCTGATGACCAGCCGCGACATGGAGCTGGTGGATGAAACGGCGGGTTGTTGATCCGGCTTTATGGCCTTCGACAGACTCGGGCCGAACGGAATGAAAACGGTACCCAATATATTTTGAAAAATCTCCGGGGGCTCGCATGGGCCGCACCATAACCATCAAGGCGCGTTTGATTTTCGTTATCGCTTTCCTGTCCCTGCTGCTGGCCGGCATCGGGATGCTGGGAATGTCCGGCATGGGCAAGGCGAACGAGAACATGAACGAAATCTACGAAAAACACGCTGTCGGTCTCTCGCAGATCAGCGACATCCGCGCATTGATGTTGCGGAACCGGCTGGCCATTACCGCTGCACTGGAAAATCCCACGCCGGAAGTTATTGCCGGGAAAACGGAAGAGGTCGAGAAAAATATCGCGGAAATTACCCGGATCTGGGGAGCTTATGAAAAAATGGATTGGGAAGCGGAGGAAAAGAGGCTGTCGGACAAATTTGCCGAGGATCGCGGAAAATTCGTCGCCGAAGGGTTGAAACCGGCCGTTACCGCCCTGCGCGCACGCAATCTCAAGGAAGCCGGGCGCATCGCCGGGATGGCGCACGCTCTTTATCAGCCCGCCGGCGAGGACATCAGCATGCTCGATAATGCGCAGCTCGATGGCGCCAGAAAAGAATACGACACGGCCAAAGAGCGCTACGAAACCTTCCGCAACATTTCCGTCGCGGCCATCCTGCTCGGCGTGAGCCTGGCCGCCTGGATCGGTTTTCTGCTCGTGCGCGCCGTTGTCCGCCCGATCAACGAAGCGGTGGCGGTCGCCAACGCGGTGGCCTCCGGCGACTTGACCGGTAAAATCGAGATCGCCACAGAAGATGAAATCGGACGTTTGATGCTGGCGCTGAAGGGCATGAACGACCAGTTGTCGAGGCTGGCCGGAAATGTTCGCGCCAGCGCGGATTCCATCAGCACCGGCGCCGGTTCGATCGCGGCAGGCAACAACGACCTGTCGCAGCGCACCCAGGAGCAGGCCGGCTCGCTGGAAGAAATCGCGGCCAGCATGGAGCAGTTGACCGTGGCCGTGAAACACAGCGCCGAGAACGCGAGGCATGCCAGCCAACTGGCGGGGAACGCCAGCGAGATCGCCGCGAAAGGCGGCCGGGCGGTGGGCCAGGTGGTGGTCACCATGAGCTCGATCAGCGAATGCTCGAAGAAGGTCGTGGACATCATCTCGGTGATAGACGGCATCGCCTTCCAGACCAACATCCTGGCGCTCAACGCGGCGGTGGAGGCGGCGCGCGCGGGCGAGCAGGGGCGCGGCTTCGCGGTGGTGGCCTCCGAGGTGCGCAACCTGGCGC
>JACRPU010000062.1 GCA_016223025.1 Nitrosomonadales bacterium
CACACCGAAAGAGCATTTGGGATTGCCGGACAAAAACGACGTGAAGGAAGGCATCATCACCTACAAGATCGCCGCGCACGCCGCCGACCTCGCCAAGGGTCACCCCGGCGCGCAGGTGCGCGACAACGCGCTAAGCAAGGCACGCTTCGAATTCCGCTGGGAAGACCAGTTCAACCTCGGCCTCGATCCGGACAAGGCGCGCGAATTCCACGACGAAACCCTGCCCAAGGAATCCGCCAAGGCCGCACACTTCTGTTCCATGTGCGGCCCGCAGTTCTGCTCCATGAAAATCAGCCAGGACGTGCGCGACTTTGCCGCCGCACAGGGGGTTTCCGAACAGGAAGCGCTGGGAAAGGGCATGGAAACGAAAGCGGCGGAATTTGTGGAGCGGGGCGGCAGTATTTACTGCAAGGCCTGAACGCCCGCCTTCGCGGGAGTGGCGAATTCTGGCTTGTTCAGCGCTTTCTCAGAGATTCCTGCCGGCCAGGTTCTTTTGCCCCATGGCGCGCCAGCCGATGTCGCGCCGCATCTGGCAACCGTCAAAATGAATGGCGCCGGCGATTTCATAAGCGCGTTTCTGCGCCATGATTGCCCGGTCGCCCAGCGCGGTGACGCACAGCACGCGCCCGCCGCTGGTGACGACTTTCCCGTTCAGCATGGACGTTCCGGCATGGAATACGTGCGCATCTTCCAGCTTCCTGGGCAGACCCGTGATGACATCTCCCGTGCGCGGCGCATCGGGATAGTTGGCCGCCGCCAGCACCACGCCGAGCGCGGTGCGGCGATCCCATTCTGCCTCCACCTTGTCCAGCGTACCGGCGATGGCGTGCTCCAGCATCACCAATAGGTCGCTCTTCAATCGCAACATGATGGGCTGGGTTTCCGGATCGCCCATGCGGCAATTGAATTCCAGCACCTTGATGTTGTTCTGCGCATCTATCATCAGCCCGGCGTACAGGAAGCCGGTATAAGGGGTGCCCTCGCTTTCCATGCCGCGCAGCACCGGGTTGATGACTTCGCGCAGCGCGCGCGCATGCAGTTGCGGCGTGACCACCGGAGCAGGCGAATAGGCGCCCATGCCTCCCGTGTTGGGGCCATTGTCGCCGTCCAGCAGGCGTTTGTGATCCTGGCTGGTGGCGAGCGGCAAGACATGCTTTCCATCCGCCATGACGATGAAGCTGGCCTCCTCGCCCGCAAGAAACTCCTCGATCACGACCCGCGCTCCGGCCCTTCGACTAGGCTCAGGGCAGGCATCGCCCAGCTTGTTGCCGGAGAGCATCATGTCTATGGCGTCAAAGGCTTCCTGCTTGGTCATGGCCACCACCACGCCCTTGCCTGCAGCCAAGCCGTCGGCCTTGACCACGATGGGTGCGCCATTTTTCTCGACATACGCCTTCGCGGCGGAAGCATCGCTGAAGGTCGCATAAGCGGCAGTGGGGATGTTGTGGCGCACCATGAAAGCCTTGGCGAAATCCTTGGAGGATTCCAGTTGCGCCGCCGATCGGGTGGGGCCGAAGATTTTCAGTCCGGCAGAGCGGAAAGCATCAACGATCCCCGCCGCCAGCGGCGCTTCCGGGCCGACCACGGTGAGATGGATGTCTTCGCGTTGCGCGAATGCGATCAGATCCGGGGTGGCGGTGAGCGCGACATTTTCCACGCCGTCTTCCAGCGCCGTACCCGCATTGCCCGGCGCAACATACACCTTCTGCGCGCGCGCGCCCTGCGCCAGGCGCCAGGCCAGCGCGTGCTCGCGGCCGCCGGAGCCGATTACAAGAATCTTCATTTGAAGACCTGCAATAACCAGTTTTCAAAATTACCGGATTTTGATCTATCAAGAAGCCCATCAAGCAATGCTTTGTTTAATGGAATTCCAGGGCGTTTCTGCCAAGCTCGCCAAGTAAAAACCTTAGCTTTCGTCTGATGTAGCTTCTTGTCGAATAACATCATCGGAAGTTTGTTGATAGATTGTTCTGCATGGTTTAACAAACTGATTTGAATATCATTTGAAACCATGTTTTCAATGAAGCCCTCCAGCATTCCATCGCTTTGATGGTTCGGCATTACCCAAAGGCCAACAGATGGAAGTCCATCTGGGTGCGCAAATATTTCACCACTGTTTGTCGTTGGATGCTTTGGAATGTTATAACCAATTTTGACTAATTCATCTGTGACAAGTTGGCGTCTTTTGCTAAAACCACCATTATTATCAGGAGGGTAATCAGCGTCTAAAACAATACCCAATTTATCAATATCGCCAGCTTTAATCTGGCTTAACAAAATTGGAAGGTTATTAACTAAGTTTGACCATCCATTCCCGGTAGAAGGATCTATATTTTTTGGGGGAAATACATCCACACCGACGAGGCCGAGCAATTCACAATATTTTTGAAAAAAATCTTGATCACCTTCTCCCTCAACAAGCAACTTTCTACTTCCCATTACCTCACCTCAAGATCAGAAGTTGTAACTGTATTAAGGGCTTCTTCATCATAAACAGTAGCTATAATTTTTCCGTTATCGCTGGTTAGTTTGCTCTTGGACATTTTGAACAAAACGCCGTCATCTGAACTATCTAAAGCCACCTTAGTAAAGCTCTGAATACAATCCCAGCTATGCGTAGTTGCAAAAACTTGAATGTCGAGTTCTTTTGCTAACCTGAAAATCATTTTCCACACTTCTTCTTGCACACTGTAATGCAAACCATTTTCAAATTCGTCAATTAATAGCAAGCCGCCTCGCGCAGGAAAGACGGATAGTATCAATTGCAAAATGCGCAACATTCCATCTCCCATGCTATTAAGCGAAACTGGAAGTTCCTCCGACTTTAGTTTAACGATTGCGACGCGCACATCCCGTGCGCGTGGGGTACGGGGCACTGCGATTGGGTCTTTTACAAATGCCAATCCTTGTGCTTCAGGCTCAATGATTTTGAGCGCTTCCAATACAACGGCCTCATTGGGAGATAAAGTTATTCCATCCCACAAATCGGCTAATGCCTCAGGAGAAACAAACTGTGTTGGAATAAATCCACATTTTATGGTTGGCAGCTCTTCGGAAGTTCGCCAAGTCCTGTAAGCACGGGATGTATAACGCCGAGGGTAATCCTCATCTAAATCAAGCCACTCACTTCTTGCTGATGCTTCGCCAAACCCCACTCGGATAGCAGATCGTAGTGGCTGATCTCGACTATTAGATATGTCACTTTTGCTTACCAGTTCACGAAAACGGCGTTGCAATATCTCGCCATCTTCGTTTTTTTCTTCCTCTTCTCTAATGTAATAAAACAGGTGATCCAAGCGAAGCAATGCTCGACCATTAGATTCTATCTCTATAGGTTTTCCATCCATTCTTGGAAATTCCCTATGGGGAAAAAGATTTTTAATGGCTAGCCAACTTGCATCTTCCTCCTCCGCCATTCCTTCCGTACGGGATGTACGAAGGAACTCATCATGCTCTAGCAAAATTGATTGCAACAAATTTGGATGCGCACGACCAGCATACAGGCGGAGAGCTTCCAGCACCGTGCTTTTACCGCAATTATTTTTTCCAACGATAAGATTGACTCGCCCAAGCTTTTGGATTTCAAAATCCTCAAGCATACGAAAATTCTTTATTCGTAGATTAGGTAGCATAGTTCCCCCAAAAATTATTAATGCCTGAAATGCCGGTAACCCGTGAACACCATCGCAATCCCATGCTCGTCCGCCGCCGCGATCACTTCTTCGTCGCGCATCGAGCCGCCGGGCTGCACCACCGCTCTCGCTCCCGCGTCGGCCAGCACGTCTATGCCGTCGCGGAACGGGAAAAAAGCGTCCGAAGCCACCACCGAGCCGGCCAGGTTCAGCCCCGCGTTTTGCGCCTTGATCGCGGCAATGCGGGTGCTGTCCACGCGGCTCATCTGCCCGGCGCCCACGCCGATGGTGCGCCCATCTTTGCAGAAGACGATGGCGTTGGATTTCACGTACTTGGCCACGCGCCAGGCAAACAGCAGATCCTGCAACTGTTCCGCGTCGGGCCGCGCCCTGGTGACCACGCGCAACTGCGCCGCCTGCACGTTGAGCGTATCCGGCGTCTGCACCAGCAGCCCGCCGCCGACGCGCTTCATGTCATATTGGTTGTGC
Organism: Nitrosomonadales bacterium; assembly: GCA_016223025.1. Taxonomy (GTDB): domain Bacteria; phylum Pseudomonadota; class Gammaproteobacteria; order Burkholderiales; family Gallionellaceae; genus VIKH01. The sequence continues at coordinate 4,122 of JACRPU010000062.1, forward strand.
GAGCCGGAAAGAGGCGCGGTGAGGACGCGCACGTTCTGCTTTGCCGCCGTGACTTTGAGCGCGTCCGGAGATGCGCCCGGCGCGATGATGACCTCGACAAACTGGTTGGAAGTGATGGCGCTCGCGGTATCCTCATCCAGTTCGCGGTTGAAGGCGATGATGCCGCCGAACGCGGAAACGGTGTCGGTGGCGTAGGCCAGCCGGTAGGCGTTGAGCGGGGAATCCGCGACTGCCACGCCGCACGGGTTGGCGTGTTTGACGATGACACAGGCGGGCTGATCGAAAGTCTTGACGCATTCCCACGCCGCATCGGCATCGCCGACGTTGTTGTAGGACAGCTCCTTGCCCTGTACCTGGGTGTAGTCGGCGATGCCGCCCGGCACCCGGTTCAGGTCGCGGTAAAACGCGGCGCTCTGGTGCGGGTTTTCGCCGTAGCGCATGTCCTGCACTTTGGCGAAGTTGAAGTTGATTTGCGCCGGATATTCGCCGCGTGTGCCGCTGCCATCAATCGCGGTGAGGTAATTGCTGATCGCGCTGTCGTAAGCGGCGGTGTGCGAAAAGGCCTTTTTCGCCAGACTGAAACGTGTGGCATCGGAAACCGCGCCGTTATTCGTTTGCATTTCGGCCAGCAGCGCGGCGTAATCTGCCGGGTCGGTGACGACGGCGACATGCGGGTGGTTTTTTGCCGCCGCGCGCACCATGGTCGGCCCGCCGATGTCTATGTTCTCGATGGCATCCTCCAGCGAGCAATCCGGTCTGGCCACGGTGGCGCTGAACGGGTAGAGGTTCACCACCACCAGGTCAATGCCGGGAATGTTGTGTTTTGCCAGTGTGGCGACATGCTCGGGCAAGTCGCGCCGCGCCAGGATGCCTGCGTGGATTTTTGGTTGCAGCGTTTTTACCCGGCCATCGAGCATTTCCGGGAAGCCGGTGTATTCCGCCACTTCCGTGACCGGAATGCCGTTGCCGGCAAGCAGTTTTGCCGTGCCGCCGGTCGAGAGGACGGCGATGCCAAGCTGGTGCAGCCGCAGGGCGAATTCGAGTACGCCGGTCTTGTCTGAAACGCTGATGAGCGCTTGTTTGATCGTTGCCATTTCCGGTTTTCCGTTCGGTTGTTTGATTATTTGATCCGGTGCTGCTGGATTTTCTTGCGCAGCGTGTTGCGGTTCAGCCCCAGCAGTTCGGCGGCCCGCGTCTGGTTGCCGCCCGCGTGGTGGAGCACGATTTCGATCAGCGGCTTTTCCACGCAGTTCATCACCATGTCATACACCGCGCAGGAGGGATTTTCGCCATCCAGATCCTTGAAGTAGTCGTCCATCGCCTTGCGCACATAACGCGCAACGTCATTTTCGTTCAACATGCAATCCCCCCGTTTTTTCATGCGGCCAGCCCTTCGGCACGATGCGGGCGCCCCCCGCGCTGCAACTGCCCATCAAAAAAATCCTGCACGGCCCGCAATTGCTCCGCGCTGTTTTCCAGGCGGTTCATGCGCTGGCGGAACTGCGCCGAGCCCGCCAGCCCCCTGGTGTACCAGGAAACATGCCGTCGCGCCACGCGCAAGCCGGTATGCTCGCCATAGAATGCATAAAGGTCATGCATGTGCCCGATCAGCACACGCCGTATCTCGTCTGTCCGCAGGACGGGCAGATGGTCGCCGGTGGCGAGGAAATGCGCGATCTCGCGGAACAGCCACGGGCGGCCCTGCGCGGCGCGGCCTATCATGAGGGCGTCCGCTCCGGTATGGCGCAAAACATGGCGGGCTTTTTCCGGGGTGGTGATGTCGCCGTTGGCGATGACCGGAATGTTCAGGCTGGCCTTCACCGCCGCGATGGTGTCGTACTCGGCGTCGCCGGCGTAGGCGCAGGCGCGCGTGCGCCCGTGTATGGCAAGCGCCTGGATGCCGCTGGCTTCGGCGATTTTCGCGATGCGCACGGCATTGCGGTTTTGTTTGTCCCAGCCGGTCCGTATCTTCAGCGTTACCGGCACGGTCACCGCGCCCACCACAGCTTCCAGTATCCGCGCCACCAGCCCCTCTTCCTTCAACAGCGCGGAACCGGCCATGGCATTGCATATCTTCTTTGCCGGGCAACCCATGTTGATATCAATAATCTGCGCGCCCGCATCCACATTGTAGCGGGCGGCCTGCGCCAGCATTTCCGGGTCGGCGCCGACAATCTGTACCGAAACCGGGCCATCTTCGCCTTCGTGGTTGGCGCGGCGTCTGGTTTTTTCCGAACCGTACAGCAGCGAATTGGATGCCACCATTTCGCTTACCGCCATGCCCGCGCCCAGCCTCCTGCACAACATGCGGAAAGGGCGGTCGGTTACTCCTGCCATGGGGGCGAGAATCAGGTTGTTCTTGAGCTGGTGGGGGCCGATGCGCATGGATCGTTTTCCGCGAGGGAGGTGGATTATAAAGCAATGGGCGAGGCAGGGAAACAATCCATGCCGGTGTGTTATGATTTCGGGCCATAAAACACTACCCTGCGGGATTTCGCCCATGTTCAGACTGTCTCTGTTGCTGCTCGCCTCGCTCTTCTGTTCCTGCGCCTACGCCAGCGAAACCAGGGTAAAGGACATGCTGCAAAAAAATTACCCGCAGATCGGCAAAATCGAGAAAGTCAACAAGACCAGCATCCTCGGGCTATACGAAATCGTGACGCGGGATCAGTTGTTCTATACCGACGAAAAAGCGCAATACCTCATTAACGGCAACATTTACGAACTGAAAACCATGCGCAACCTTACCGAGGAGCGCGCGCGCCAACTGTTTACCGTGGATTTCAACGGGCTGCCCTTCGAGCTTGCCATAAAAAAGGTAAAAGGCGACGGCAAGCGCAAGATGGCGTATTTCTCCGATCCGAATTGCGTCTACTGCAAAAAGCTGGAGCACGAACTGAGAAACATGGATAACGTCACCCTCTACATGTTTCTGTACCCGCTGTTTCAGGGCTCCGACGAAAAGGTAAAAGCCGTCTGGTGCAGCAAGGATCAGGTCAAGGCGTGGGACGACCTGATGCTGAACAACGTGCAGCCGCTGGCCGGCGCGTGCGAAGCGCCTTCCGCCAAGGTGCTGGAGTTGGGGCGGAAGCTCAACCTGACCGGCACACCGGCATTGATTTTTGCCGATGGCGTGGTGGTTCCCGGTTACGTGCCGGCACCGGAACTGGAGAAAGCCTTGAACGGCACCTTGGGGCGCTGATTGCAGCAACCGGGTTTTTCCGTGGAAAACGCTACGACACCTGCCGAAATTCACAAGCTGTTCGACAATGGCAACCCGGAAGAAGCGGCATACCTTTCCATGCTGAAACGCGGTTGCGCTGCGGAAACTGCGGCCAACAACTGATCCGGCGCAACGGGCGCGCTGCCGGCCATCCGGAGAGACCATGACACAAGAACTGAAAATCGGGCTCGTTTCCATCAGCGACAGAGCCAGCAGCGGGGTGTATCAGGACGCCGGTTTGCCGGCGCTGCTGGATTGGTTTTCCCGCACCCTGTCCAGCCCATGGCAAAGCGTTGCGCGTTTGATTCCGGACGAGCAGCCGCTGATCGAGGCCACGCTGGTTGAACTGGCCGACCGCGAAGGCTGCCACCTGATATTGACTACTGGTGGAACCGGCCCGGCAGCGCGGGACGTGACGCCGGAGGCCACGCTGGCCGTGGCGCACAAGGTGTTGCCGGGGTTCGGCGAACAGATGCGCGCGGTCAGCCTGCGCTACGTGCCGACCGCCATCCTGTCGCGCCAGGTTGGCGTGGTGCGCGGACAATGCCTGATTCTGAACTTGCCCGGCCAGCCGAAAGCCATCAAGGAAACTCTGGACGGAGTTTTTGCCGCCGTGCCTTACTGCATTGACTTGATAGGCGGCCCCTACATCGAAACCGGGCCGGAAACCATCGCCGCGTTCCGCCCCAAGTCGGCGCAACGCCCCTCCTGAAATTGCCGCATCCGTTAACCGGTCAGCGTGGCGCGCACGCTGGCGCGATTGCCGACGCGGGCAGACCAGGCGGCCAGACCGGGATAAAGCCCGCGCCAGTCGCGCTCGGGTTGCCGCAGATCCAGATAGAACAGGGCGCTCACCAGCGCCAGATCGGCCAGCGTGATGGCCGCGCCTTCGCACCATTCGCGCTGGCCGATCTGGTCGGCCACATAAGCGAGCGAGCGCGTGATGGCATGGTTGTGACGGTTGATGGTGTCTGCGTCCCGCCTTTCCGGCGGGCGGGCGCTTTCGTTGCGCACTGCCACCGCCGAGTCCATGATGCCGTCTGCCAGCGCCTCCCAGCGCTTGACTCGCATTCGCGCCAGGGCATTATTGCGCGGGATCAGGATAGGGGAGTCATTCAGGGTGTCAATGTATGTGGGGTATTCACGTAATTACGGTAGAACCATCCGCCACGGGTGGATTGGGACGGAAATGTCGAGAGAAGACGGCGCTTTGTTACGAAGATTAGATGGCACAGCGAACTCCTGCTTCAGTTTTTTAGGTTTTGGATTGGC
>JACRPU010000063.1 GCA_016223025.1 Nitrosomonadales bacterium
CCGGCCAGGATCAGCGTTTGCGGTGTTGAGATGTGCGGCATCGCGTTTGTCGGTGTCGGATCGTAGTTTTTTGTGTTTGTCGTGCCGCGCTGCCATGAAAAAATCAGGGCGGCAGGCAGCGGCGTGTGTCTAAACTTCAGCGGAATCAACTCAAGCAAAGGAAAGCTGCCATGAACAACCTTACGCGCCTGACCACGTTCGGCAACCCTGCCCGTTTCGATCCATTCCGCAACGATGACTGGTTCAAGGGTTTCTGGGTAAGCCCGCTTGCCGGTGAAGCGGGGGGAGCCCCCCAGATCAAGATCAACCTGACCGAAAACGACAAGTCGTATTCCGTCCGCGCGGAATTGCCGGGCGTGAAAAAAGAAGACATCAAGGTGAATGTGGATGGCAACCGGGTGTCCATCAGCGCCGAGATAAAGCAGGAAAAAGAAGAAAAAAGGGGCGACAAAACCATATGCCGCGAATGCTATCAGGGAACCGTTTGCCGCAGCTTCAGCCTGGAAAGCAAAGTGGACGAGCCCAAAGCCCAAGCCAAGTTTGACAACGGCGTACTGGAGTTGACGTTGCCGAAAAAGAACGGCAATGGCGCAAGGCAGATTCAGATCAAGTAAGAGTTCGTTATTGACGAGCTCTTGGCAGCTTGGCAAAGGCAGGAATCAGGAATCTGTTCCGCCGGAAACCCTGACGCATCAAGCTGATAAAGTTTCGTATTGTGCCTCCGTTGGCCCGGAAGACACGGTTCTCGGCAGAACCCGGCGATCTGCCATCCGCTGAAGGAGGTTAGCCATGAGCAACCCGACCATCCCCCGCAACTTTCGCCCTGTTCGCCATGACCGGCTGGTGCAGGAACAGGTGCATGATCCCTATAAAGCAAAAGGCAAGCTTCCGGAGCCGGCTGTTTGCCCGCAATGCGGCGCGGTATTCCATGACGGGCGCTGGCAGTGGCTCAAGGCCACGGCGGGCGCGCACCAGGAAACCTGCCCGGCCTGCCATCGCATACACGACGATTATCCCTGCGGCTTTGTTACCTTGCGGGGCGAATTTTTTGATGCGCATCGCGATGAAATCATGCATCTTGTACGCAACGAGGAAAAACGCGAACGGGCAGAACATCCGCTCAAGCGCATCATGGCGGTAGAGGGAACAAAAGATGGCGGGACGCTGGTGAGCACCACCGATATTCATCTTGCCCGCAGCATAGGCGAGGCGTTGCACCACGCGTATCAGGGCGAGTTGAAATTCCACTACAACCCGGAAGAAAATCTGCTGCGCGTGAATTGGTCGCATTAAAGCCAGCCGCGATAAACGGAGACCGATATGCCTGTAAGCGAAATCTGCAACCGCAAGGTTGTCGTCGTGCGGCGGGGCGATACCGCTCTGGAGGCTGCCAGGCTCATGCGCCAGCATCACGTAGGCAATGTGCTGGTGATCGAGGAACGCAACGGCGACAATGTGCCGGTTGGCATCGTCACCGACCGCGATCTCGTGGTGGAAATTATGGCGCCAGGGCTCGATCAGCAGGCCATTACCGCAGGCGACATCATGGTGCCCGAGCTTGCCACAGTGAAGGAAAATGTCGGCATATTCGAGGCGATCCAGTACATGCGCGGCAAGGGAGTCCGGCGCTTGCCGGTAGTGGACGAGAGCGGCGGGTTGACGGGCATCCTCACTCTGGATGATTTGCTGGAATTGCTCGCGGAAGAATTGCACGAGCTGGCCAAGCTGGTGAAACACGAACAGAAAAAGGAGACATTGAACCGCCGGTAACGTGAAACTCGCGCAGCGTCTGTTTGCTTTCTCGCGGATTGGCCTGTGCTGTGCCGTAGCCGGAATCAAATCAAGGAGGGGCAACATGCAAGTTCCTTTGCAGATCACCATCCGTGGCATCGCTCCTTCGGAAGCGCTCGAAAACCGCATACGGGAAAAAATGGCGAAGCTTGATGAGTTCTTCGACCACATCACTTCATGCCGCGTGGTGGTGGGGGAGCCGCACAAACATCGGCGCCAGGGCAAACAGTTCAACGTGCGTATTGACATCAGCGTGCCGAACAGCGAAATCGTGGTCACCCGCGACCATGACGAAGATGTATATGTGGCCCTGCGCGATGCCTTCAACGCAGCCAAACGCCAGGTGGAGGATTACGTGCGCCGGTTGCGCGGCGATGTCAAGACGCACCTGCCAAACCGTGCGGAAAAACATCTCGGCCCGCCAGGCTGAGGCCCCGCGCGCGCCGAAGGTTTATGGATTGAGCGCGCAGCGGAAACCCACCGGGGTAATGGGTGGCGGACATGGTGCGATCTCTGTTTCTTTCATGCTTGTTGGCTTGGGCGGTCGGCGCGCTTGCCGCAGATGAATTCGCCTCCAGCCGCGCGGAATTGTCGCGCGAGGTGGAAAGCGAAATTGCCCTTATCGCCCCGGAAACGGGCCGACCGGCCATGAACCCCGGCGTGCTGGCAGCCATGCGCAAGGTGCCGCGCCACAGGTTTGTCCCCGCAGATCAAGCCAGAAATGCCTATCTCAATCGCCCGCTGCCCATCGGCCACGGCCAGACGATTTCCCAGCCGCTGATCGTGGCGCTGATGACCGACCTGATGCAGCTCAGGCGCGGCGATACGGTGCTGGAGATCGGCACCGGCTCCGGCTACCAGGCGGCGATCATGGGCGAACTGGCAAAAACTGTTTACTCCATCGAAATCATCGAGCCGCTCGCCCGTCAGGCGGCGGGGCGCCTCAAGGAGCAGGGTTATGCCAACGTCACCGTCAAGGTTGGCGACGGCTACCATGGCTGGCCGGAACACGGCCCATTCGATTCCATTATGGTAACGGCGGCGGCGAGCCACATTCCGCCGCCGTTGCTGCAACAGCTCAAGCCCGGCGGGCGCATGGTCATCCCGGTTGGCGCGCAGTTCATGACCCAATACCTGATGCTGGTGGAAAAGCGGGCGGATGGCGCAATTACCACGCGGCAGATTTTGCCGGTGAGATTCGTGCCATTGACCGGAGAACATTGAGATCTGGTGAAAAAATCCGTCACGAGTGAAGTCGGGTTGGTTGTGTCTGGAGCGCAGCCACCGGAATGTATATGGAAATACATGAGGATGGCGAGCACCATCTGCACCCAAGATGTCGAGCGCAGTAAAATTTTTCACAAGCTCTGAGCAGCGCATGCCTCACCCCCATTCAGCCACCCTCGCCGGATCGCCGTTGCTTGCGGTCTCCGTGCTTTCCGCCGCCGCCCTCGGCTACGAAATCCTGCTCACGCGGATGCTCTCCATCATCCAGTGGCACCACTTCGCTTACATGATGATCAGCGTGGCGCTGCTGGGATACGGCGTGGCGGGCGCCTGCGTCGCTGTAGCGAAAAACTGGCTGCTGGCGCGCTACCGGCAGGTATTTGCGGCGGCAGCGGCTCTGTTCGGAATTTCCGCCATCGCCTGTTTTCTGGCGGTGCAGGAGATCGGGTTCAACCCGTTGGAAATTTTGTGGGATCCGGGGCAACTGCTGCGCCTCGCCGGTGTTTACGCCTTGCTGGCGGTGCCGTTTTTCTTTGCCGCGCTTTGCGTTTGCCTCACTTTCACAAGCTTTCCCGCCGAAGCGCATCGCGTATACAGCGCCGACATTGTGGGCGCGGGTATCGGCAGCATGGGCGTCATCCTGGCGCTGTATGCGCTGATGCCGGTGGCGGCGCTGAAATTGCTTTGCCTGCTGGCGCTGCTGGCCAGCGTGCTGGTGTGGCGGAAAGCGATCGGCGCGGGGCTGGCATGCGCGGCTGCGGCGATTTTGCTCCTGCTTCCCGCAGAAGCGTTGCGCCTGTCGGACTACAAGGATTTGCCGGTGGCATTGCGCGCGCAAGGCGCCCGGATAATAAGTGAGAAATCCAGCCCGCTGGGTTTGATCACCGTGGTTGAAAATAACCGCATCCCGTTCCGCCATGCGCCGGGCATGAGCCTGAATGCCGCCGTGGACATACCGGCGCAACTGGGCGTGTTCACCGATGGCGACGGGCTGTCGCCCATCACGCGCTTCGATGGCCGCCGCGAGCCGCTCGCCTACCTGGACTTCCTCACTTCCGCGCTGCCTTACCATCTTCTGCACCAGCCCGACGTGCTGGTGCTGGGGGCGGGCACCGGTTCCGATCTGCTGCAAGCCTATTATCACCGCGCCTCGCGCGTGGACGCGGTGGAGATCAATCCGCAGATGGTGGATCTGGTGCAGCGGCGCTACGGCTCCTATTCCGGGCAGCCGTACAGCCTGCCGGGCGTCAGCACGCATATCGGCGAAGCGCGCGGCTTCGTCGCCGGAAGCCGCGCCTCATGGGGCCTGATCCAGATCGCGCTGCTGGATTCCTTCGGCGCTTCCTCGGCGGGGCTGCATGCGCTTTCCGAAAACTACCTGTACACCGTGGAAGGCCTGCGCGAATATCTGCGCCACCTCACTCCCGGCGGGCTGCTTGCCTTCACTCGCTGGGTCAGCCTGCCGCCGCGCGACACGCTCAAGCTTTTCGCCACGGCGGTCGCCGCCCTGCGGCAGTCTGGCGTGGCCGACCCCGCCGCGCAGTTGGTGCTGGTCCGCGGCTGGAAAACTGCCACCCTGCTGGTGAAGAACGGCGCGTTCGCCGTGCAGGAAATCGCGCTCATCCGCAAATTCTGCCGCGCGCGCTCGTTTGACGTGGACTACTTCCCCGGCATCGGGGCAGACGAAGTGAACCGCTACAACCAACTGGATCGCCCGTATTTCCATGAAGGCGCGATGGCGCTGCTCGGGGCAGAGAGCGGCGATTTTCTGGCACGCTACAAATTCAACGTGGCGCCTGCGACAGACGACAACCCCTATTTTTTTCATTTCTTCAAATGGCGCTCACTGCCGGAATTCTTCCGCCTCAAGGAACAGGGCGGGCTCCCGCTGCTGGAATGGGGCTACCCGATACTGGCGGCGACCCTGCTGCAAGCCGTGCTGGCGAGCGCGGCACTGATACTGCTGCCGCTGTGGCTGGCGCGGAAAAGCGAGCTGGCAAACGCAACCGGGCGCAGTCGTGCGGGCGGCTATTTCGCGCTGCTCGGCTGCGCCTTCATGTTCTTGGAAATCGCCTACATCCAGAAATTCATCCTGTTCCTCAGCCACCCGCTTTATGCCGTGGGTGTCGTGCTGTGCGCCTTCCTGATATTCGCCGGGCTGGGCAGCCGCTATGCCTTGCGCTGGGAACATGAGGGGCGCTTGCCGCCGGTGGTGGTGGCTGCCATCTCCGCCATCGCCGCAGTCTACCTCGCCCTGTTGCCGGTGTTATTCGCTGACATGATCGCGCTGCCGGACTGGGCCAGGATCGCCCTATCGCTGGCCCTGATTGCGCCACTCGCATTCTTTATGGGCATGCCGTTTCCGTTGGGGATGGCGCGGATGGGGCGGATCGCCCCGCAACTTGTGCCGTGGCTGTGGGGCATCAATGCCTGCACCTCGGTGGTGAGCGCCATTCTGGCCACCTTGCTGGCGATCCACCTGGGGTTCAATGCGGTGGTGCTGGCTGGTATCGGAATGTACTGGCTGGCGTTGAAGATGTTCCCAAGGGACGGCGTAAAGCCCCTGTCTGGGTTAAGCCAGCGGGAGCAGGGTAGCCAGTAGCAGGCTTATTTGCCGGTGCCGGGGATTTCGATGTTCAGCGTGATGTCGCCGAAATTCGCGGCAGGCTGGGCCGGTTTTGCGTCCGTTTGCGGGGCATTGGGGTCGAATGCCTTTATCTGGGCGGTCTGCGAAAAGTCTAGCAACGAAGACAGATTGCTGGCGGAATCCGCGTTGCGCAACGCTTCTTCCCTGGATATCTGGCCGCTCTTGAACATCTTGTACAGCGCCTGCTCGAATGTCTGCGAACCGGGCGACACGCTCTGTCCGATGGCGTCGCGGATTTTTTCGATTTCATCGTTTTTGATCAGGTCGGCGATAAGCGAAGTATTGAGCAGGATTTCCACCGCGGGCAGCAACTTGCCCTTCGCGCCGCGGATGAGGCGCTGCGAAATGACCGCGCGCAGGCACATGGAGAGGTCGGACAACACGCTCTGGCGCGCATCGTAAGGGAAGAAGTTAACGATGCGGTTCAGCGCGTGGTAGCTGTTGTTGGCGTGCAGCGTGGACAGGCACAGATGGCCGGTCTGGGCGAAGATGAGCGCCTGCCGCAAGGTATCGCGGTCGCGTATCTCGCCGATCATCAGCACGTTGGGCGCTTCGCGCATGGCGCTTTCCAGCGCGCGGGCGTAGGACTCGGTATCCGTCCCGACTTCGCGCTGGTTAACAATGGATTTCCGGTGCTGAAAAATGTACTCGATGGGATCTTCGATGGTCAGGATGTGGCCGGTGTGCGTGGAATTGCGGTGTTCTATCATGGATGCCAGCGTGGAAGACTTGCCCGAGCCGGTCGCGCCGACCACCAGCACCAGCCCGCGCTTTTCCATGATGAGATCCTTCAGCACCGGCGGCAGGCTCAGCTCCTCGATATTCTGGATTTTTCCGCGCACGTAGCGGATGACGAGGGCTATGTCGCCGCGCTGGCGGAAAATGTTGATGCGGAAGTTGCCGATTTCCGGTACGCGGAAGGAGAAATTCATCTCCATATGCGCCTCGAATACGGCAGCCCGCTCCGGCGTCATCAGCTCGTAGGCGATGTGTTTGATGGTTGCGGCATCGAGCACCTGCGCGTTCACCGGCATGGCTACGCCGTCAATCTTGATACTGATGGGCGCGCCCACCGAGAAGAACAGATCGGAGGCCAGCTTGTCGGCGGCCAGTTGCAGCAAAGGCGTAATGATCATCGTGCGCTCCTTTTTTTCATATCCCGCGCAGCAGCTCGTTGATACCGACTTTGGCCAGGGTTCTGGCATCCACCTTTTTTGCGATAACGGCGCAGTACAGGCTGTAACTGCCATCCCTGGCGGGCAGGTTGCCGCTGACCACCACCGAGCCTGCCGGAACGCGGCCATAATGCACTTCGCCGGTTTCGCGATCAAAAATTCTGGTGCTCTGGCCGATATACACGCCCATGGAAATCACCGAGCCTTCTTCCACGATCACGCCCTCGACGATCTCCGAGCGCGCGCCGATGAAACAGTTATCCTCGATGATGGTCGGGTTGGCCTGCACCGGCTCCAGCACGCCGCCGATGCCGACGCCGCCGCTCAAATGCACGTTCCTGCCGATTTGCGCGCAGGAGCCGACGGTGGCCCAGGTATCCACCATGCTGCCCTCGTCCACATAGGCGCCGATGTTCACGTAGGAGGGCATCAGCACCACGTTTCTGGCGATGAACGCGCCCTTGCGCGCCGCTGCCGGGGGCACCACGCGAAAACCGCCGTCGCGGAAGTTCTTGGAGTTGTAGTCGGCAAACTTGGACGGAACTTTGTCGTAGTAATTGGTGAAACCGCCCTTGATGAAAAAATTATCTTCCATGCGGAACGACAGCAGCACGGCTTTCTCGATCCACTGGTGGGTGGCCCACTGGCCGCCAATTTTTTCCGCGACGCGCAGCTTGCCGCAATCCAGGTGTTCGATAACGGTGGTGATGGCTTCCTTGAGCTGCGCATCCACGCTGTGCGGAGTGATTTCGGCGCGCCGCTCAAAAGCGGTGTCAATGATGGCTTGCAGTTCTTGCATGATGGTTCCTTCTTGATAAGTGAAGCTGGTAGCTGCTAGCGAATGGAACAACCGTTTTGGCTACCGGCTACAAGCCACTAGCTACAAGCTTCCTGATTCTTTGTGCGCCTTCCACCGTCTCGTCCGGTTCCGCCACCAGCGCGATGCGTATGAACCCGGCGCCCGGGTTGGTGCCGCGCGCCTCGCGCGCGAGAAAGCTGCCCGGCAGCACGCTGACATTATAGTCACGATATAACTGTTGCGCGAAAGCGGCATCGGCCACGGGCGCACGCAGCCACAAGTAAAAACCGGCATCGGGCAGCGCAACCGGCAACACCGGCTCAAGTATTCCGGTTACCCGCGCGAATTTTTCCGCGTACAGGCGGCGGTTTTCCGCAACGTGCGCCTCGTCGTTCCACGCCGCGATGCTGGCGGCCTGTACAGCCGGGTTCATGGCGCAGCCGTGGTAGGTGCGGTACAGCGCGAATCTTTCCAGTATTTTCGCGTCGCCCGCCACGAAGCCGGAGCGCATGCCCGGCACGTTGGAGCGCTTGGACAGGCTGGAGAACACCACCAGGTTCTTGTAATCGCTGCGCCCCAGTTGCTGCGCGGCTTGCAGCGCGCCCAGCGGCTTGTTTTCGCCGAAATAAATCTCCGAATAGCACTCGTCGGAGGCGATGATGAAATTGTGGCAATCGCCCAACTCGAACAGCGCCTTCCATTCGGCCAGCGGCATGACATGGCCGTTGGGGTTGCCCGGCGAACAAACGTAGATGAGCTGGGCGCGTTGCCACACGTTCTGCGGCAACTGGTCGAGATTCAGCGCGTAATCATCTTCCGGCAGAGTGTTGAGAAAATGCGGCGTGGCGCCTGCCAGCAGCGCCGCGCCCTCGTAAATCTGGTAGAACGGGTTGGGGCAGACCACCGCCGGGTCGGGGCGCGTGCGGTCTATCACCGCTTGCGCGAAGGCGAACAGCGCCTCGCGGCTGCCGTTTACCGGCAGGATTTGTGTTTTGGCATCCGGCGCGGGCAATCCGTAGCGGCGCTGCAGCCAGCCCGCGATGCTGGCGCGCAGGCCGTCGCTGCCGGCGGTTGTGGGATAATTCGCCAGCCCGCCGAGATTGGCGGCGAGCGCATCCTTGATGAACTGCGGCGTGGCGTGCTTCGGCTCGCCGATGTGCAGGCTGATCGGGCGGTAATCCGGGTTGGGCGCAACTTCGCGGAACAGCGCGGCGAGCTTCTGGAACGGGTAGGGCTGGAGCCTGCTCAGGTCTGGATTCATTTTTTCAATTGGCCACGGATGAGCACGGATGAAACACTGATTAAACCCGGCAATCAAAACATGTCTGGAGTTTATCCGCGCTCCATCCGTGGCTAAATTTCGGTTTCAAGGTTAACCGGATTACGCTTTATCGGTCAATGCCCCATCAATTCATTTGGACTATGCCGGACATTGCAATCCATTATCGCACTTCCGAGTTACAGATTTTACCCGAGGTCAGCCCCAACCCATTTTCGCCTATTCGAGTTCGACAACCCATGACACTCAAAACACTCTGTACGCCCCGTGCTTCTGTCTTCGCCGCCGACCGCCGCGCCACGGTGCTCAGCCTCGATACCTTTCTCAAAGGCCAGGTTCGTTGGCCTCGGCTTCCTGCCCGACGAGGCGCGGCATGGTTTCCTCATTGACGTGCCCAAGGGCAGCGGCCAAAGCGACATGGTCTGCATCACCGAACATCGCGGCGCCGATCTCGACAACCTGGGCGCGCGCGATTGCCCCTGCCTCGCCCACCGATGCATCACTGCGTGTGCTGATAGACCGCAACCGCTGGCTGGCGCTGGCCCCGGCCTTCTGGGAAGAAGCCAATCGCCGCCTGCGTGCCAACGGATTGCCCGCCTGCAAATTCTTGAAGGCCCCCGCCAAACCCGTGCCGGTACACCCGTCGCTGGGCAAAGAACTGTGCATATTGTGCTGGGCGGTGGAAGAAGCGCCGCCGGACGACATCCCCAACGCCCTGCGCAACTGGGAAGCGCTGGCGCCCGAAGAACGCTGGTGGCTTTACACCACGACCGTCGCCACCACCGGCCAAGCCATGCAAAAGGGTCTGGGCTGGCGCAAGGCGCTGCGCGCAGCCATTGCAGACAATCCCTTCGTAATAGGCGAGGGCATGTCACCGCGTGCCCGGCGCGAACTGCTGGGGCATTCCCAGCTCGCCCTCGCACTGTGAAGACGCATCGCGATTGATTCACTCCCAGCAAGATTAAACTTGACCAAATTTATGATTTGATGTGAAAATGCTTTTATGAGAACAACACTTGATTTGCCTGACGAAACCTTTCGCAAGTGTCGCGGGTTTTTAGAATTGTCCGGTTCTGTAGCACATGAATTGTCCGCTTTTTCTGCCTTGTTTGGGAAGCGGTGTAGGGCGTAGCCCGGAGCCGATTCCCAAACAAGGCGGCGCGCCTGGCGGACGGTTCAGGCTGC
>JACRPU010000049.1 GCA_016223025.1 Nitrosomonadales bacterium
CCGCGTGTCGGTCAGCATGGCCAAGCCGTTCAGACAAATGTTCCATATAGCTATTGAACTCCTTGACCGTGTCCACTGTAACTCCTATCGGAATATGTGAGGACGTCATCATATCATTATTTATGACACAGTAAGACTAGTGTGGGCTATGAAATATCAGGCCAAAAAACCTGACCTATGGTTGCCCGCTTTGGCGCGACCTTCCGGTTAACCGCACAGCCAGTGTTACGACCCCCAGGATCGCTGCGAGAAAAGCGATCCATTTGTATGTACCCCCATCGGATGGTTTTTCCACGGGGGCAGATGGCGGGGCATTATTTTGTTTATCGTTTTCCGCCAACGCTTCGCCGATGGAAAGCATTCCCAGCCGCTTCGCTTCTGTAGCGCTCTGGGTGAACCAGAGCAGGGATCGCTTGCGGTCTATCACCATGGCTGCCGGCAAACTGCCAAAGTTGGGAATATCGTATTCATGGAAGGTCGCCTTCTCCGAATTAAAGACACCGACCTTGTTTCCCTTGTATTCCAGAAACCAGACGTTCCCGTTATCATCGTTCACGAGCGCGACGGGGGTGCTGTTGGGGGTGGGAATAATAGCCTCGTCGAACCGGTTCTGATCGGGTGAAAACATCCCCAGCCGGTTTGCCGTCACTTCCACAAACCATATTTTTCCCTGTTTATCAATGGAGATTTTTCCCAGGTTTGCAAACTGGGTAAGCACTTCATGTTCACGAAACACCTCCTGCTCCGGAACAAACTCTCCGATTTTATTGGCATTGGATTCGACAAACCAGATATGGCCTTTTTGATCGGAAGCCAAACTCTTGGGATGCCCGTTGGCGGTAGGGATGGGATACCCTTTCAGCGCAAAAGTCCCGGGGTCAACGCGATAGAGATTGTTCTTGTTGGAGGCAAAAAACCAGATCGTGCCCTTGGCATCCACAATCAGCTCTTCCGGAATGGACTTGTTGGGAAGAACATACTTCGTAAAATATCCATCCGCAGGGGTAAAGCGCCCCAGTATGTGAGGCTCTTCCTCGCCCCTAACCCACCGGGTGACGGTAAACCAGATTTCCCCATCGGGGCTCAAGGTGATATTTGAAAATCCCATATTCCCCCATGAGGAAGGAAGAGAATAGGAGGCAAACTCTTTTTTTTCCGGATCGTACACGGACAGTTTCTTGCCGACCTTCTCGGTGAACCAGATACGACCGCTCTGATCCATACCGATGGATTGTGCCGAGCTGATCCCATCGGGTAGCGTCACCTCCCGGATCGGGGTGGTCTGGGCAGCCGGCATGACATGGTCTTTGGCGCCGTCATGGTCATGCTGCGCGGAGGCGACCCCTCCGCCCATGAGTGTTCCCCACAAGAAAAGCATCAGTCCGCAAGCGGCGTTGCGCAGAAAAAAATTAAAGGTTGTTTTCATTGAGAACACCTTTGGCATTACCAAACGCGGGGTCACCATGTCATCGTGGGCTCGTAAAAATGTTTCAGTTGCCAGTTTGCGTCTTTGTAGGAACCGCCTTCCGCACCGGCGTGGCCCTCGCTGCCGATGTTGTAGCGGCCCACATTGACCTGCTGCTGGCGTTCATTCTTGTAGTACCCCGCCATATTGGCAGGAGGCAATGCCTGTCTTTCGCCCATCATGGGGTTATGGCAAGACGGGCAGCCCAGGGTTTTGGCGGGCCCGCCCGCACCCACCACGGAACCCATGAAAACCACCCAGGCCAGCCCGGCGATAACCAGCAGCCTGGTTTTTGCGGAACTGCCCAACCTGGCGCGCTCAAGGGTTCTCCGCCGGAATATGGCGGGAACCAGAAGCAGAAAAACGAGCGCCAGCACGGGAAGCCAGAATGTTCCCAGCGGCAGCCATTTGGCGTTCTCTCCCGTCAGATACCAGAAGGGCTGGAACAGGAGAAACAGATACCACTCCGGAGAAGGGACATACATTCCCTCGTCGGGCAGGGGCGGCATCGAGGGATCCATCGGCACCCTGATGAGGAGAACCAGCAACAGCAGTCCGGAGAATACCGCCGAAACCAGCAAGCCCGCCTTTGACGCATGTTTCGGCCAGAAAGCATAAAACGACTGCGGGTAGGGAGGTGCGTACTTTGGCTCCATGATGACTTCCGGTGTTTTTCGTTTCATGTCATCTCTCCCGATTACAGGGGTTCCGAGATGCCGTACCGTTTCACCATCCGGAAGTGAAAAACCAGGGAAGCGGCAAGAACGAGCGGGATCGCCAGGATGTGAACAAAATAGGCCACGTTGAGGGTAAAGCTATCCAGCAATGCATTCCTGATGGATTCTCCCCCGGCCCAGGTTCCTATGTAATCCATCCAGATCGCAAAGGACCAGTAAGACCTCCAGTCCCACGGGAGAATAATCCCCGTTACGACCAGGCAGAACACCATCGTCAACTGAAAAACCCCCGACAGCCAGGTGAGCTGCCTGGGGCTCTGGTAGGCCTTCAAATAAAACACGATGAACATGTGAGAAAGCACGGTTGCCATAAGCAGGGTGGATGTCCAGCGGTGCAGGTTTCTGAACAGCCATCCCAAGGTTACCTCGTTGCTCAAATAGGCGATGCTTTCCAACGCCTTGCCGGGCTCTGGCGTGTAGAAGAAAAGCATGAACGCGCCCGAAGCCAACTGCAAAAGGATGAGGAACAGCGAAAGGCCGCCAAAACAGTAAAAGAAGTTGACGTGCGAGGGAATCGGCTTGCCCTTTTTCAGCCGTATCAGTTCCTTGATCCGTTCGGCAATGCTGGTAGCGCTCATTATCCTGACTCCTCTTCCTTGCCGGCCTGAATGTCTGGATGCGTGAGGAACAACGCCGTCCTGAGGGGCAAGCTCTTATTGTTTATTATCCTGCCCGGGGGCGGCCTCCGTTTTGCTCGCCGCAATCGCGTCATCCTTCTGCATGCCGTAAGTATCGCCGGTAAAGTCAATTTTCCAGGTATTGGTGGCCGGATCAATATTGAGAGGCAACACCTCCTGTACCGTGTATTCGCCGCCAAAACTGGAAGGCATCTTATAGCTGATGGCAACCAGGGCCTGGGTTCCTTTGACCTCGGCCTTACCTACCTCCACCGCGAATATTTCCGGGTAACGCTTGATGACCTCCAGAAACTGGTTCACATTCAAATTGGAAATCTTGGTGTCAACCATCTTGAACGCTTCGCTGGCGGTCGTAGTGCCCCCTTCGAGCTTCGCGGCCGAGATTAACTCATAGAACCGTTTTGTGACGGCTTCAGGCCCATCTTCTGGAGCGCTGACGCCTTGGCCGCAGCCCGCGACCGCAAAAGCGAGAACCAGCAACACGCGGCCAATAAACTCATTGCTACGCTTCAGGATCAAAACCATCTCCTCTCTTGCCATTTGAATACAGGCTGCCAGCAACCTGCCGGGCGCCTCTATAGATTTTGTCATTCCCGCAAAAACGGGCGGAACGAACAGTTTTTTCTACCAGACAACCTGCGGATAAAACCAGTGCTCCACCATAAACGTATTATCTTTGAGATTGGGGTTCATTACCCTGTCTTTGAATGTGGGTGGAGGCAGTCCCATGCGGATTCCCGCAGTGAGATTGTGGCACGAATTGCAACCCATGGTGGGAGACGCATAGGAAACCGTATAAAGCGGGACGAACAAGGCCATCGCCACCAGAAACACGCTTGCCGCTCCCGCCGTCTTTACCAGAGCCCTTTCGCCAATAATCTTGCGCAGGGGCGCCAGAATGCGCAGGAGAACCCCCCTCTTGCCGGCAACATGAGGCTCGCGCCTGGTCTTGTCGCCGACCATGCCGCCTTTCGCCCCAAGGAAATAAGGAAACAAGGCCAGCACCAGGAATATGCCAAACGGAATATAGAAGCCGAGCAGCACCGCCATAAACCCTTTGAAATACAAGTAGGGCACATAGAAGGCGAGAACAAACCATTCCGCTGTGGGAATGTATTCGCCCTCCAGGGGCATGGGTATGATTGCGGGATCCTGGGAAGGCATCGGCAGGGCATATGCCAGCAAGGCAATGACCAGCAGAAAAGGAACGGCCAACAGGCTATGTTCGCGGAGATACAAAAAGAGCCCTCCGGCTCTGCGCTTGATCTTGGAAAGGGTGTGAATGTCCAGCAGCACCAGCGTAATGACCGGAAGAATAACGACATGCACCACGAACGCGCGGTTGAGGGTGAAAACATCGAGCAGAAAGTCGCTCAGGAAAGGCCCGGCCAGAAAAATCTCACCGGCATAATTCGGCACCATCTCCATGAACCAGTACCCTCTCCATTCCCATGGCAGAATGAAACCGGTAACCAGAAAACCCAGCAAGGGCAGAAAGAGAAGAACGCCGGTCAGCCACAACGTCTTGCTTTCCCGGACAAGATAATCTTTCCGCAGGAAACTCCGCACGAAATGCATTATCACCGCCAGGGTCACAAACAGAGCGGCCCATCGGTGCGTGTCTCTCACCCAGGCAACGGCGGCAAGTTCGTTGTAGATTTTTTGCACGCTGGCATAGGCCTCGTTCAGATGGGGCGAATAGAACAACGTCAGAACCGTGCCGGAAAGGAGCTGAACCATCAGGAGAAAAAGAGCAACCCCACCAAAGAAATGGTGCCAGTGATATTGTTTGATTTTCATGGCTTGGACTGTAACCGCAACCCGTATCAGGGATGCGCCCGGAGCTTTCCGTCCGGGCGCAATTCTTAGTTATTTGGCGTCCTTGACGCAACGGAACCCGATGTAGTCCTTGCTGTCGTCGGGAATGCTGCGCAGCCTGCTGGTTGCCTTGGCGGGCTCCCTGTCCTCAAAAAAGGAGCCGCCCTTGAGGATGGAATACCGCTCATCGTAGCTGCTGGTCCATTCCCAGACGTTGCCGGACATATCCATGACCCCGTACGGGCTCTTCCCCTTTTCGTGCGTCCCGACTTTCAGCGGTTGCGGCGGATGCCCCTCGAAATCGGTTTCGCTGGTTACGGCATGGCTCAATTCAAAACTGTTTCCCCACGGGTATATTCTGCCATCCGTGCCGCGTGCGGCTTTTTCCCATTCCTGTTCTGTGGGAAGCCTCTTGTCGAGCGCCTCGCAATGGCTCTTGGCGTCCTCCTGCGAAACCATGGTCACGGGAAAATTGGCCACTATGGAATCGTACTTGTGATCCAGGTTGAACTTGGCGTATTGCTTGTTGGTAACCTCGTACTTGTCAATCAGGAAGGCGGGGAGGCTGATTTCTTTTTTGTCTTTCCCGAAAACAAACTTTCCTGCGGGAACGAGTACCGTTTCGTCGTAATTGGCGGCTTTCTCCCCTTTTGCCGGTCGTTTGTCCGGCTCGGCGCCGGCATTTTGCGCGCTCGCCATCAGTACAGCCAATAACCAGAAAATAGCTTTGTTGCCCGTGAATCGGTTGCTCATAATATAACCCTCTGTTGGTTGAGTGCGACAGCGTGATGCCATTTCACGCGCTTTCGGCAATGGTTGCCAACATGATTGACAGCCATTCGCTCCCTGCGGGCAGTTCCATGATATTTCTTAGCGGTTCCGGCAAGCCGGGAAGTGCGACACCCGATATTCTGGATCAGCGCTCTTGCTTCAGAGCTATTCCGCCAATTTGTAATTTTAACATGATCGCAATAAAGGTTGAAAGCTCGCAGACCGCCGCACCGCTACTCCCGCAATACCCCTTGCGCCTCCGCGCACACCCGCTCCACGTCCGCCCCGGTCATCGCCGGAAACAGCGGCAGGGTGACGATGCGGCGGCCCACGCTTTCCGCTACCGGGAACATGCCCTCGCGGAAGCCGCGAGCGCGATAGAGCTCGAACAAGTGGATGGGCGGGTAATGGACGCCGCACCCGATATTGCGGGCTTTCATTTTTTCCATAAACGCCGCGCGAACCACGCCTTCCGGCAAAACGATCTGGAACATGTGCCAGTTGGAGTTTTGAAAATCCCGCACCGGCAATTGCGCGCCGGTCTGTTTTTCAAAATCCGCGCCCAGGGCGGTGAAATAATGCTGTGCGAGTTTGCGGCGGCGCGCAGTGAGAGTTTCCAGTTGCGGCAGTTGCCCCAAACCCAGTGCGGCAGAAATGTCGGTCATGTTGAATTTGCCGCCCAGCATATCCACTTCCATGCCGTCGAAGCCGCTGCGCGTGACGCCTTGCAGCCGGTATTTTTCCGCGAGCCGCGCCTCGCTTTCATCGTTCAGCACCAGGCAACCGCCCTCGGCGGTGGTGAGATTCTTGTTGGCCTGGAAGCTGAACGAAGCGAAATCGCCGAAGCTTCCGATGCGCCGGCCTTCCCATGCCGAGCCCAGCGCCTGCGCCGCGTCTTCCACCACGCGCAGGTGGTGGCGTCTCGCGATGTCATGCAGCCTGTCCATATCCACCGGCAGGCCGGACAGGAAAACCGGAATGATCGCCCTGGTTTTCGGAGTGATTGCAGCCTCGGCCTTATCGAGGTCGAGGTTGCGCGTGACCGGGTCAATGTCGGCGAACACCGGTGTCGCGCCGACTTCGAGGATGACGTTGGCGGTGGCCACCCAGGAAACCGGCGTGGTGATAACCTCGTCGCCCGGCCCGATGCCCGCGATGCGCAGGGCGATTTCCATGGTGCAGGTGCCGGAATTGAAAGTGCGCACCGGTCGCCCGCCGAAATATTCGGAGAGTTTTCGCTCGAATTCCTGCACCTTCGGCCCGCCGGTGATCCAGCCGGAGCGCAGCACCTCCGCTACCGAGGCGATGGTGGCTTCGTCAATCGAGGGTTTTGTAAAGGGCAGAAAATCGTTCATGCTCTGGAAATGATGACCACGCCCAGGATAATCACGCCGATGCCGATTACTTTTGCCGGATTGAAAGCCTCGTTGAAGAACCACCAGGCCGCCAGCGCGTTCACCACATAGCCCATGGAGAGCAGCGGGTAGGCGATACTGACCTGCACGCGCGACAGCGCCAGTATCCAGATCACCACGCTGAGCGCATAACACGCGATCGCGGCGGCGATGTGCGGCTCGGTCGCCAGCTTCCAGCCGACAGGCAGGATGTTCTCCTGGCTGAACTCAAAATAACCGATGCTGTTGGTGCCAGCCTTGATGAGCAGTTGCGCGGCGACATTGAGCATCACCCCGACAAAAATCAGGCCGAAGCTGATGATGTTCATGGTTTGATCACCACAATGTTTTGCGTGTCTTCGTAAATGACTTTCATCGCCAGTCCCTGCTGCCGGAGTTGCGGATACATCGGCGGCTGCATGATCGCCATCGCCGCCGGTAACGCCTGCCAGACCTGCGCGAATCCGGCGATGTCCGGTATCCAGCGGTGCGGCTCCTGCATGATACCGAATGCCATCTCATCCTGATACTGCACCAGGGTGAAAGTGCGCTTCAGGTAGAACGGCAAAGTCTGCTCATAGTTGCCGACCGAGTAAATCGGCACATCCGCCTTGACATAAGGGCGTATCGCATCAGCCAGGATGTAGGCGGAGCGCTCTCTCGCAATAGTGTTGTACCCGGAGGTGCCGATCTGCGCGCCAAGCAGAAAACCCAGCGCCAGCGCCAGCACCGCAACCGGCTTGTTGCGGCGGCGGAGCAGGGCCAGCGCCGCAGCCACGCCCAGCAATAATGCCGATGCCGCCGCCGCCAGCCAGGCGGCGTACTCGCCGTACATCTGCACTTGCAGCGGGGTATCCGCCAGCCGCGCCGTGAGTGGCGCAAGACCCAGCCCCAGCCCCGCCAGCGGCAATACCGGTGCGATCAGCCAGAACAGCCTGCGCTCGTCCATCCCGGCCAGTTGCCTGCCCATCAGCAATGCCAGTGCCGGGAAAATGGGCAGAAGATAGGATGGCAGCTTGGAGCCGGACATCGAAAAGAACACGAAGATGAATACCGCCCAGATCAGCAGGAAACGTTCCGGGTTGAAAGCCTTGCCGGGGCGCGCGCTGCTTTTCCAGGTGCGCGCCAGCGTATCGAACATCAGTATGGTCCAGGGCAGCATGCCGAGCAGCAGCACCGGAACGAAGTAATACCAGGGCTGGTACCGCCCATGCTCCTTGGTGGTAAAGCGGGTGTAATGCTCGTAAATGAAAAAACGCTGGAAAAATTCCGGGTTGGCCTGTATCACCAGATAAAACCACGGCACGGTGACCAGCAGGAACAGCAGCAATCCGGTGCCCCAATGCATGCGCTTCCATACGGCGAGGTCGCGTTGCAGCAGGGAATAAACCACCAGTGCCGCGCCCGGCAGCACCAGCCCCATCAACCCCTTGCTCAACACCGCCAGCCCCAGCGCGATCCACGACAGCCACATCCAGTTGCGCCGCGCGCGCGCGTCCGCCTCCTCCCGCTGCGCCAGCAGCAGCGCGACGATGCCCAGCGAAATGAAGAGCGTGACGCCCATGTCGAGCGTGTTGATATGCGACATCAGGACATAGAGCAAACTGCTGCCGAGCAGCAGTGCGGCATAGCGGCCGGCCTCGCACCCGAACAGGCGCGCACCGGCAAACCACACCAGCAGAACCCCGGCAAACCCGGTCAACGCGACCCACAGCCGCGAAGTCCAGTGATACTCGCCGAAGGCGGTATAGGCAGCCGCTGTCGCCCAGTATTGCAGCGGCGGTTTTTCGAAGTACTTCAGGCCGTTCAGGCGCGGCGTGACCCAGTCGCCGCTCGCCACCATCTCGCGCGGGATCTCGGCATAACGCCCTTCATCCGGCTCGATCAGTTTGCGGTATTCGATATTGCCGAACCAGAGGATTGCTGCGGCCAGCAGCAGCCAGAGCCAGCGCCGGGTAGCGCCCGAGCAGGGCTTGTTCAGGGGGTTCATGGCTTTGCGCTGGCGCTTCCGGTCGGATTTTGAAGGCGCGAATTTTAACCCAGATAACCCATCAGGGCGCGAGATGATGGCGGTTAGGTTGCGGGGTCGAGCCGCCAAAAAATTGCGCGACCCCAACCTGCCATCTTCCACCCCGCAGTTTCTTTCATCATCAGGGGTGGCGGCAACTGCAATGACCGTCAGGATGAATTATCTGGGTTTAGTGGTGCCCTTCTGCTCGGAAAGGCCCGCATTCATGCGGGCCTTTCGTTTTTTCTCGACCGTTTGTCAGCTTTGCAAATCAATCGGGTTCAAGTTGACTGGCGTCATTTTGCGGAACTCCGTGCCGGGTTAACATTTGCCCGGCCTGATTTCATTGCGTAGCATCCCGGTTGTCGTGATGCTGGATGCGGGGCAGCAGCCGTTTCGCTGCCACTATGGTTCACCGTGGTTCACCGGGCCGTTTCATCCGGATTGATTTGGGAGGCGCCATGAAATTGATACTGTTACTGGGCGGAACCATGCTGGCGACGCTTTCTTTTGCCGTACCGGCGGCGACCGAGCTTCATGAGCCGGAGCGCGGGGCGATGAAGATTCTCGGGCCGGATGAAGTGAGCTTCAAGAATGACGTGCAGCCGATCCTGCACGACTATTGCATAAGCTGCCATTCCGCCGGAGGGAAAGGCTACGCCAAGAGCGGCCTCGATCTGACTTCCTACGAAGGCTTGATGAAAGGCACGAAATACGGCCCCGTGGTGATTCCCGGCAACAGCGAAGTGAGCACCTTCACCAAGCTGCTGACCGGCACCAACAAGGGGTTGAAAATGCCGATGGGCTTGAACTCCGCCGGCACGCTGGATCGCCAGTACATCCTGATACTCAGGAAATGGGTCGCGCAGGGCGCGCGGAACAACTGACGGGCATGGCAAATAGCCGCCCCCGATTGCGGATGGATAGCGATCACGCACAGGCTTTAACCGGAAGGGATGCGGGTCATGACTGACAAGGTGGATCACAGCAAACGGCGGTGGTTGCTCGCCGCGACAACGGCAGCGGGCGGAGTGGCGGCTGCGGGGGCGGGCGCACCGTTCGTGCTGAGCCTGATGCCGAGCGAGCGCGCCAAGGCTGCCGGGGCGCCGGTTGAGGTGGATATCGGCGCGATTGCGCCGGGTACGATGATCAGCGTCGAGTGGCAGGGCAAACCGGTGTGGATCGTGCGCCGCACCAAACAGATGCTCGATCTGCTGCCCAAGCACGATGCGGCGCTGGCCGATCCCGCCTCTTCCGTGCCGCAGCAGCCGGAGTATTGCCACAACCCGACCCGCTCGATCAAACCCGAAATCCTGGTGGTTCTGGGCATCTGCACCCATCTGGGTTGTTCCCCGACCTTCCGTCCCGAGGTCGCCCCGCCCGACCTGGGCGAGAATTGGTCGGGCGGCTGGTTCTGCCCGTGCCACGGCTCCCGTTTCGATCTGGCCGCCCGCGTGTTCCGGGGGGTTCCTGCCCCGACCAACCTGATCATTCCCCCGCACAAGTATCTCGGCGATACCAAGCTGCTGATCGGTGACGACGATACCGGAGGCGCGGCATGATGAACCTGGCACTCAAACTGGTCGGCTGGATAGATCAGCGCTTCCCGCTGGTCTCCACCGTGAAGGCGCATGTCACCGAATACTATGCGCCGAAGAATTTCAACTTCTGGTACTTCTTCGGCTCGCTCGCGCTGATGGTGCTGGTCATCCAGATTGTCAGCGGCATCTTCCTGACCATGAACTACAAGCCGGACGCGCTGTCCGCCTTCGCCTCCGTCGAGTACATCATGCGCGACGTACAGTGGGGCTGGCTGCTGCGCTACATCCACTCCACCGGCGCCTCGATGTTCTTCGTGGTGATATACCTGCACATGTTCCGCGGCCTGATGTACGGCTCGTACCGCAACCCGCGCGAGCTGCTGTGGATCATCGGCATGATTCTCTACCTGGCGCTGATGGCCGAAGCCTTCATGGGCTATCTGCTGCCGTGGGGCCAGATGTCGTTCTGGGGCGCGCAGGTGATTATCAACCTGTTCTCCTCCGTCCCGATCATCGGCCCGGACCTGGCGATTCTGATCCGGGGCGATTATGTGGTTTCCGACATCACGCTGAACCGCTTCTTCGCCCTGCACGTGATCGCCATTCCGCTGGTGCTGGTATTGATCGTGGTCGCGCATCTCGTCGCGCTGCACCACGTCGGCTCCAACAACCCGGACGGCATTGACATCAAAAAGCACAAGGACGCCAGCGGCAACCCGCTGGACGGCATCCCCTTCCATCCCTACTACACCATCAAGGACAGCCTCGGCGCAGCGGGCTTCCTGATCGTTTTCTGCTCGATCCTCTTCTTCGCGCCGGACATGGGCGGCTACTTTCTCGAATACAACAACTTCGTCCCGGCCAACTCGATGAAAACGCCGGAACACATCGCCCCGGTGTGGTATTTCACGCCGTATTACGCGATCCTGCGCGCGGTTCCGCCGATGTTCGGCTCGCAGTTTCCGGGCGTGGTGGCGATGGGGGTGGCGACGGTGATCTTCTTTTTCCTGCCCTGGCTGGACAGGGGCAACGTCCGTTCCATCCGTTACCGGGGGCCGATTTACAAGACCTTCCTGGCACTGTTCGTAATCAGTTTCATCGGCCTGGGATGGCTCGGCCTGATGCCAGCCACCCCGACGTATACCGCGATTTCCCGCGTGCTCGCCGTGATCTATTTTGCCTTCTTCCTGCTGATGCCCTGGTATACCAGGATAGACAAATGCAAGCCCGAGCCGGATCGCGTAACGTTCAAATAAGAAAGGCTCTCTGCCATGAAAACCATCATGAATCTCTGCGCGGCGGTGTTGCTCCTGGTCATGCCAGCCGTAGCGGGGGCGGGCGGCGCAGACATGCATCTGGACAAGGCGCCGGTCAATCTGCAAGACCGGGCCTCGTTGCAGCGCGGCGTAAAGCTGTTCACCTCCAGATGTCTGGCCTGCCACGGCGCGTCCTTCATGCGCTACAACCGCCTCAAGGACATCGGCATGACCGAGGAGGAGGTCAAGAAAAAACTGGAGTTGCCGGAAGACGTGAAAATAGGCTCGACCATGCAGGCAGCGATGGACACCAACACCGCGAAACTGGCTTATGGCGTGGCGCCCCCCGACCTGAGCGTGATCTCGCGCTCGCGCAGCGCGGACTGGCTCTACACCTACCTGCGCAGTTTCCATACCGATAAAACGCGCGCCTCCGGCTGGAACAATGCGATATTTCCGAACGTGGGAATGCCGCATGTGCTGGCCGACCTGCAAGGGGAACTGGAACTGAAGATCGAGAATCAGGCCGGGCGTGAGTCCCTGAAACTGGTGCTGGTTAGTCCGGGCTCGCTCAAACCGGCGGAATATGATGCGGCCATCACCGATCTGACCAATTTCCTGGTGTTCATGGGCGAGCCGGCAAAAATGGTGCGCACCAACCTCGGCATGATCGTTGTGGGTTTCCTGCTCGTGCTGTTCGTGCTGGTTTTTGCGCTGAAGAAGGAAATCTGGAAGGACATCCACTGAGAGGCCGCTCCCCGCTTTGCTATAATCGGCAACCCTGCTTCCGGAGCTTGCCATGGGCGCGCAATTCGACATCAGGCAGTATGCAATAAACAGGCGACCGTTCTATCGGCCGCAGGGCAACGAGATCGAGTTGTACGAAGCCGCTTATGCCGCGCGGCTGCCGGTCATGCTGAAAGGCCCGACCGGCTGCGGCAAGTCGCGCTTTGTCGAGCACATGGCTTGGAAGCTCGGCAAGCCGCTCATCACCGTGGCCTGCAACGAGGACATGACCGCCTCCGATCTGGTGGGGCGCTATCTGCTGGATGCCGGCGGCACCCGCTGGCTGGATGGCCCGCTGACACTCGCCGCGCGCCACGGCGCGATCTGCTACCTGGACGAAATCGTCGAGGCGCGCCAGGACACCACGGTAGTCATCCACCCGCTCACCGACCACCGCCGCGCCTTGCCGCTGGATAAAAAGGGCGAGCTGGTGCAGGCCCACGCGGATTTCCAGTTGGTTATCTCCTACAACCCCGGCTACCAGAACCTGATGAAAGACCTCAAGCAGTCCACCAAGCAGCGTTTCGCCGCGATGGAATTCGGCTACGCTCCGGCTGCAATCGAGGCTGGCATCATCGCCGAGGAAGCCGGCATAGATGGCGGTACTGCGGGGCGTTTAGTGCGTGTCGCCGAAACCGCGCGCAACCTAACTTTCATGCAGCAGAAGCGCAGCGCCCCTGATTATGAAATAGGTTCTACTGGGCCTGAACTTATCCACAGAGTAACAGATTGATTCCATGCAACATACGGCTGTTTTCGTAAATGTATTTCACGCTAAAAGGGCACGGCCTGGATGAAGGAATTTCCACGCGCCTGCTGGTCTATGCCGCCACTCTCATCAACCGGGGCATCGCGCCGCGCGCCGCGTGCCGCATGGCGCTGGTGCGGCCCATCACCGACGACGCGGATATCCGCGACACGCTCGATCACGCGATTGATGCCGTGTTTGCCTGACGGCAGCCCGTTGATCTGGAAGCAATGAGTACCGCGGAAGTAAAAACCACCCAGAGCGAGCGGGATGCGCTGGACTGCGATTTCGCCAAGGTGCAAAGCGTGTTTGACGATTGCCTCGCATACGCGCGCGGCAAGCTTTCCGCCGTGGGCATAACCGCCTACATCGAAGGCGCGCATGCCGTCTGTAAAATGGGGCGCGGCGAAGAGCCGGTGCTGTTGTTTCTCGAAGAAATGCCGCAGGTGGCCAACCAGCTCGGCGAGGCGGTTATTCCGGAAGTGGTAGCCTTCACCCGCAGGCTGGCGCGTTCGCCGAACGGCCTTGCCATCGCGCCTTTCCTGCAAAGCCTGGCTGCCGCCGCGCGATCGCTGGAAAGCCGTGAGCTGTTCAACGAATACTTGAACCTTGTCATGCAAACCCTGGAGCGCTCGACGCCCAAAGTGCATGGCATAGATTCCATGTACCCAAGCCCCTGCCTTCCCGATTTTCTCAAGAATGTGCCGATCCTGCTGGGCCAGCTTTCGCTGGGCGGCTTGAGGAACTGGGTGGAGTACGGCATCAGGAGTTACGCCAGCGACCCCGACCGGCAACGCGATTATTTCCTGCTGCAATCCGCCGACAGCCGCGCCGTGCTCCGGCGCGAGCGCCACGGCACCCTGCTGGCGGACCACGAGCGCAAGCTCGATCTGTACCTGCGCGGGCTGTGGGCAACCGAAGCCAACTTCGCGCCTTACTCGCTGGCGTTCGATACCCTGCGCAAGCCGGTGCCCTATCTCGATCACCTGGGCATACACCTGCCGGACGTGTATGACGACACAATAAACGGTGTGTATGGGATAGACCGCTACCGCGCCTTGCTGGCGCATGTCCATGCCCACCGGTTGTGGACTACCCCGATCCAGGCCGATAACCTTAGCCCGTTCCAGCGCCTTGCCATTGAGATATTCGAAGATTCGCGCGTGGAATATCTGGCCATGCGCGAATACCCCGGGCTGCGCGCGCTGTGGGCTGCGCTGCATCCCGTTCCAGAAGAAGGCGCCTGCCCGGAAGGCTGGTCCGGTCTGCGCCACCGGCTGTTCACGCTATCGCGCGCGCTGCTCGATCCGCAGCATGGCTACCTCGACCCTGCCCTGCTGAAATACGCCGGGCTGTTCCATGCGGCCATGGAGGCCGGAAACACCCGCACCGACACGATGATCGAGCTCGGCGTGAACTTCATCGCCGAAACCCGCGTGCCGAGCGATTTCAGTGCAAACATTTATTTTGCCGATACCGAGGTGGGGTACCGCGACGACAACCGCCTGATGTGGAAATTTTTCGAGGAGGGCGACGAAGAGGAAACCGCAAGCCAAAAAGTCAAACCGCAGCGCATCGAAGAAGCCGGAGATGAGAAGCTGCCGCCCCGGCTCTACCCGGAATGGGATTACCACGCCCAGCACTACCGCCCGGACTGGGTGAGCGTGTACGAGCATCTGCACCGCAGCGGCGATGCGGCCTTTATTGACAGGCTGCTGGCCAGGCACAGCGCGCTGGCCAAGCAACTGAAAAAAATCATTGACCTGTTGAAGCCGCAGCACAAGGTGCGCATCCGCTACCAGGAGGAAGGAACCGAGCTCGATCTCGACATTGCCATCCGCTCCCTGATTGATTTCAAGTGCGGCATCACGCCGGATACGCGCATCAACATGAGCCACCGCAGCGACGGGCGCAGCATCGCGGTTTCGCTGCTGCTCGATCTTTCCGCCTCGCTCGGCGACGTGCCGGACGGATGCACGCAAAGCAAGCTGGAATTGAGCCAGGAAGCCGTGTCGCTGCTGGCCTGGGCCATCGAGGAAATGGGCGACCCGTTCGCCATCGGCGGCTTCCATTCCAACACCCGCCACGAAGTGCGCTATTTCCACTTCAAAGGCTACAGGGAGCGCTGGGATTTCGAGGTCAAGGAGCGGCTGGCCGCGATGGAAGCGGGCTATTCCACCCGCATGGGGGCGGCCATGCGCCACGCCGGGCACTATCTCGCGCACCAGCAGGCGGGCAAGAAACTGCTGCTGATACTGACCGACGGCGAACCGTCCGACATTGACGCTCCGGATCCGCGCCATCTTGTCGAGGATGCCCGTATCGCGGTGCGCGAACTGGACCAGAAGGGCATTTACCCCTACTGCATCAGCCTCGACCCGAAAGCCGACGAATATGTGGCCGACATATTCGGCAACCGCTACACCGTGGTGGACAACATCCGGCGGTTGCCGGAGCAGATGACGAAACTGTTCCTGGCGCTGACCAGATAGGCGTGCAACATGTGATGGTTTGCTACGTTGATACCGGCGTGCTGGTGGCGCTCTGCGTGAACGAGCCGAAAAGCGAGAGCGTGTCCCGCCGGTACGCCAGGCGCAAAGACAAGCTTGTTTCATCGGCGTGGTGCGTGACCGAATTCGCGAGCGCGCCGGGAACAAAGCAGCGCACCGGACAACTCGCGACAGCAGAGGCGCGGGTCGCGTGGCAGAGTTTCCAGCGCTTGTGCGCAAACGACAGGGCGCTGTTATCACCCGACACGGACATATTCCACAAAGCAGCGTTTTTAACCCTGGATGCCGCAACAGGTTTGCGGGCGGGCGATGCGTTGCATCTGACCAGCGCGGTGCGGGCCAATGTAAAACGCATGGCAACCTTGAATGACGTTTTTGCACGCGACGCCAAGCATGTTCGTTCTCCGTGTGGACAATTGAAACAGTAACACCAGCGAGCAATCCCGGCGTAACGAAGCGTTGCTCTCCATAAGGGCACCTCTAAAAAATCCAAATTTGCGAGCATCCGCTTCGCGGATTGCCTGCTTACCCCACGGATAGGGGTACGGTATGCCCCGCTGCGCGAGATTCACGTTAACATGGGGCAGATGCTCCGAAGTAAGATGGCGAAGGCGGGGGCGATAGCCCAGTTTCAGCTCTCCGGAAACATCTCGCGCAGCACCTGAAAAATCTC
The DNA here is from genome assembly GCA_016223025.1 of Nitrosomonadales bacterium. Classification (GTDB taxonomy): domain Bacteria; phylum Pseudomonadota; class Gammaproteobacteria; order Burkholderiales; family Gallionellaceae; genus VIKH01. The sequence continues at coordinate 16,346 of JACRPU010000049.1, forward strand.
CCGATAGCTTTTCGGCGGCTTGCCGAGTTCTTTTTCCTTGTGCGCGTTGCGGATCAGCGCGCGCAGCCGCTGGGCGTCCGCATCCGGATGGTTGGCCAGCAGTCCGGTAAGCGCTCCTTCATCCTCCAGCAGACGGTCGCGCCAGCGTTCGACCTGATGCAGCCAGGCGGTGTGCTGGCGCGATTTGCCGCTCCACGTTTCCAGTTTGGCGATGATGGGTGCGGGGTCAATCTCGCGCATCAGCCTGCCGATGAACTGCATCTGCCGCTTCTGCGCGCCGAATTTGTGGATGCGCTTCATCTCGCCGAGGGCGTCGCGCAGGCGCTCCGGCAAGTCCAGTTCCTCCAGTTGGCCCGGATTGAGCGCCACCAGTTGCGCGCCGATGTCCTGCAAATCGTGCATCTGCTTCTTGACTTTGGTCTTGCTGGGCGGCAAGTCTTCTTCATTGTGGTCGTCTTGATGGTGCATGGCTGCGAAATAATAAATGGATATTGTTATGATAGCGCCTTCCATCCATACCGTATGCCCAATTCCTGTTATGAGCGAAACTAACCGTTCCCAGCCCCGCTTCTCCCATTCCGCCGACACCCTGAGCCAGATCGCCCGCGACGCGCTGCAACATGCCGGGCGGCAGGGCGCGACCGCCTGCTCTGCAGAGGTGTCGGACGGTTTCGGGCAGACCGTCACGGTGCGCAAGGGGGAGGTGGAAACCATAGAATACAACCGCGACAAGGGGCTCAGCGTCAGCGCGTACCTCGGCCAGCGGCGCGGCAACGCCAGCACTTCCGATTTCTCGCCGCAGGCGGTGCGCGATACGGTAGATGCCGCGCTTTCCATCGCGCGCCACACCGCGCAGGACGACTGCGCCGGGCTGCCGGAGCCGGAATCGCTCGCCACCGGATTCCCCGACCTCGATCTTTACCACCCCTGGCTGCTGAACGTGGAGCAGGCCATCGGCCTGGCCGGGGAGTGCGAGCAGGCCGCGTTTGCGCGCGACAAGCGCATCCGGAATTCGGAGGGCGCCACGATAGGCGTGCATGAATCGCAGTTCGTTTACGCCAACAGCCTGGGATTCATCGGCGGATACCCTTCATCGCGCCACAGCGTCAGTTGCGCCGTCATCGCCGGCAAGGGCGGCGCCATGCAGCGCGATTACTGGTACACCGAAGCGCGCGAGGCAAGCGATATGCTGCGCGTGGAAGAGGTCGGGCGCATCGCGGCGGAGCGCGCCATCAGGCGGCTCAAGGCGCGCAAGCTCGGCACCATGCAAGTGCCGGTGCTGTATGAAGCGCCCGTCGCCGCCAGCCTGCTCGGACACTTTACCGGTGCGGTGAGCGGCGGCAGCCTGTACCGCAAATCCTCTTTCCTGCTAGATCATCTCGGCAAGCCGGTGTTTTCGCCCGGCGTCCATATTGACGACATCCCGGACATTCCCAGGGGGCTGGCCAGCAGCGCCTTCGATGACGAGGGGGTGAAAACGCAACACCGCGCCATCGTCGAAAAGGGCGTGCTGCAAGGCTATTTCCTCGGCACCTATTCCGCGCGCAAGCTGGGCATGAAAACCACCGGCAACGCGGGCGGCAACCACAACCTGGTCCTGCGCCCCGGCAAGCTGAATTTCGGCGGCCTGCTGAAGGAAATGGGTCGCGGCCTGCTGGTCACCGAGTTGCTCGGGCAAGGCGTGAACCACGTTACCGGCGATTATTCCAGGGGGGCTGCGGGCTTCTGGGTGGAGAACGGCGAAATCCAGTACCCGGTGGAGGAAATCACCATCGCCGGGAACCTCAAGGATATGTACCGGAATATCGCGGCGGTGGGAAACGATGTTCTGGTGCAGGGGTCAAGGCAGTGCGGCTCGATATTGATCGAGAGCATGATGGTGGCTGGGCACTACTAGCAGCCTTTGACGCACCAAGCGTGAACCCCCTCAAACCCTATTTCAAAGGGGGAGGCGACCTGGCGGCGCATTATCCTGCGAATTATTCCAGGGCATGAAAAACAAAAAGCCGACAGAACCTGCCGGCTGGGCTGACTGCTCCGGATCCGTTCCGGCGAGGTCAGGCCATCGCCTTGATGGCGGCGGACAGGCGGCTCTTGTGGCGCGATGCCTTGTTCTTGTGGATGATCTTCTTGTCGGCGATGGAATCCACGATGCTGGTGGACTTGCTGAAGACGGCTTGCGCAGCCGCCTTGTCGCCCGCTTCTATGGCTTTCGCCACCTGCTTGATTGCGGTGCGAAGCTCCGAGCGCAGACTCGCGTTATGCCCGCGTTGTTTGACCGCTTGTCTTGCGCGCTTCCTGGCTTGTGCGCTGTTGGCCATGTTCCGTTCCTCGATAGTGGCTTGCGATAAAGGGTGCGCATTATATGAAGGCCGGCCCGCTTTGGCAACCGGTTTGTCGAGCGCGCCCGTTTGGCGCGCCGCCTATTATGGATCGCCCACGGGGTAAATGATTACCGCTACAATCGCTCGCCCGCTTTACTGACTCACGGTTTTTATGCCCATCGCCCGCGTCGCCCTCGATGTCCCGCTGCCCACCCTGTTCGACTACGCGGCGGCGGATGGCATTGCTGCGGGCCAGCGCGTGCTGGTGCCGTTCGGGCGCAAGCAGGTGGTGGGTGTGGTGATGGAATGCGCGGCGGATTCCGGGCTGGCTGCAGAGCGCATCAGGCCGGTCACGCAGGTTCTGGACGAGATTCCGCCGCTGCCCGCCGAGTTGCTTGCCCTGCTGCGTTTTTGCAGCGACTATTACCATCATCCTCTCGGCGCGACGGTGCTGTCCGCCTTGCCGTCGCGCCTGCGCTCCGCTCGGCGGATCAAGCCCGGAAATGCCGCGCAATATGCGCTCAGCGCCAGCGGGCGGGCGCTTGATCTTGGCCGGTTTCCCGGACGGAAGGTGGTGCAGCATCGCATTCTTGCGGCATTGCAGGCCGGCGCATTGAACCCGGCGCAATTGCGCGCGCTGTCGCCGGGCGCACCCGCCGCGCTCAAGGCGCTGTTGCAGGCGGGGTGGGTGGAGGTTTGCGCCGCATCGCACAGGGCGGTTTCCCCCGCATTCGACAACGCGCATACCCTGAACGCCGAACAGCAGCGCGCGGTGGATGCGGTGGCGCGAGCGAACGGTTACGGCTGCTTCCTGCTGCACGGCGTCACGGGCAGCGGCAAAACCGAGGTGTATGTGCATCTCATGCACCGGGCGCTGCAACGCGGCGGGCAGGTGCTGCTGCTGGTGCCGGAAATCAACCTCACGCCGCAACTGGAAAACTATTTCCGCAGCCGTTTCCCGGATACTGCGCTGGCCAGCCTGCACAGCGGCCTGAGCGACGGGGAGCGGGCGCACAACTGGCTGGGCGCGCAAACCGGTCGCGCGCGCATCGTGCTGGGCACGCGGCTGGTGGTGTTCGCGCCGCTGCCGCAACTGGCGCTGATCGTTGTGGATGAAGAGCATGACGCCTCGTTCAAGCAGCAGGATGGCCTACGGTACTCGGCGCGCGATGCGGCGGTATTCCGCGCCAACCAGCGCGGCGTCCCCATCGTGCTGGGTTCCGCCACGCCGTCGCTGGAAAGCTATCACAACGCGCAAAGCGGGCGCTACCGCCTGCTGCAACTAACCGGGCGCGCGCTGGCTGCGGCAAAGCTGCCAGCCGTGCGCTGCGTCAATATTGCCAGCGAAGCCCTGCATCACGGAATCGGCGGGCATCTGCTTGCCGCGCTGGAGCAGCGCCTGGCGCGCGGCGAGCAGAGCCTGCTGTTCATCAACCGGCGCGGCTATGCGCCGGTGCTGATGTGCTCCGCCTGCGGCTGGCTGTCGGGGTGCCCGAATTGCGACGGCAAACTGGTGCTGCACTTGCAGGACCGGCGCTTGCGCTGCCACCACTGCGGCCATCAGGCGCGCGTGCCGGGCGCTTGCCCGTCCTGTGGCGACGCCGATCTGAAGCCGGTCGGAAGCGGCACGCAGCGCGTGGAAAGCGCGTTGCGGGAGCGGTTTCCCGATGCGCGCATCCTGCGCGTGGACCGCGACAGCACGCGCAACAAAGGCGCATGGAGCGCCATGCGGCAGCAGATCCACGACGCGGAGGTGGACATCCTGGTGGGGACGCAGATGCTGTCGAAAGGCCACGACTTTCCCGGCCTGACTCTGGTGGGCGTGCTCAACCCGGACAGCGCGCTGTACAGCAGCGATTTTCGCGCTTCGGAAGAACTGTTCGCCCAGCTCGCGCAGGTGGCCGGGCGCGCCGGGCGCGCCGACAAACCGGGCGAAGTGCTGGTACAGACCGCTTTTCCCGGCCACCCGCTGTTCCGCGCGTTGCGCGACCACGATTACGCCGCCTGGGCAAAAACCCTGCTGGCGGAACGCCGGTCCGCCGGGTTTCCGCCGTTCGTGCATCAGGCCATGCTGCGGGCGGAAGGCAAGCGGGAAGCCGGGGTGGTTGCGTTTTTGCAGCAGGCGCGCAAGGCTGCGACCGGGCTCGCGCTGCCGGTGGAAGTGTATGGCGTGGTGCCTGCCGCCATGCCGCGCCGCGCCAGCCACGCGCGCGCCCAACTGCTGGTACAGTGCGAAACGCGCAAGCCCTTGCAACAATTCCTGCGCGCGTGGCGGCCTCTGCTGGATGCGCTGCCCGCGAACAAGCTGCGCTGGTCTTTGGACATTGATCCGCTGGAATTCTAGCGACAACCGGTATCACGACCCGGAGAAGGAACCCGATTCTAATGCCGACCAACCTGATAAATTCTCTGTGCGACATCGCCGGCGCGGAAAATGTGCTGACCGGCGCAGCAACCGCGCCTTACTGCAACGACAGGCGCGGGCGCTACAGCGGTCGGGCGCTGGCGGTGGTAATGCCCGCCGATACGCGACAGGTCGGCGCGGTGGTTGCGCTGTGCGCGGCACAGAATATCGCCATCGTGCCGCAGGGCGGCAACACCAGCCTGTGCGGGGCATCGGTGCCGCTGGCCGAAGACGGGCAAATCGTGCTCAACCTGTCGCGCATGAACCGCATCCGCGAACTGGATGCCGCCAACTACACCCTCATCGCGGAAGCGGGCTGCATTCTGGCCGGGGTGCGGGAGGCGGCGGAGCGGAGCAACCGCCTGTTTCCGCTCAGCCTTCCTGCCGGAAGGCAATGCGAGATCGGCGGCAATCTCTCCACCAATGCGGGCGGCATCAACGTGCTGCGCTACGGCAACATGCGCGACCTGGTGCTCGGCCTGGAAGTGGTGCTGCCGGACGGGCGCATCTGGAACGGCCTGCGCGCCCTGCGCAAGGACAACTCCGGCTACGACCTCAAACAGTTGTTCATCGGCGCGGAAGGCACGCTGGGCATCATCACCGCCGCCACGCTCAAGCTGTTTCCGCGCCCGCAGGCGATGGCTGCCGCCTGCGTGGGGCTGCGCGATCCGGCGGCGGTGGCGGAGCTGTTCGCGCACCTGCGCGCCTCCTGCGGCGACCGCATCAGCGCCTTCGAATTTCTTGGGCGCACCTGTCTCGACCTGGTGCTGCGCCATATTCCGCACGCGCGCGAACCCTTCGCCGAACGGCATGAATGGATGGCTATCATCGAATTGTCCGACGCGCTGAATGTGCCGCTGGACCAACCGTTGCGCGCGGCGCTGGAAAGTTTTTCCGGCGCCATCGGGGCGTTTGCGGTAACCGCCGAAAAGGCGCAGGCCGAAAGCTGGTGGAAGCTGCGCTACGGCATCAGCGACGCGCAGAAAATAGATGGCATCAGCATCAAGCACGACATCTCGGCGCCGGTCAGCCGCGTGGCGGAATTCATCGCCCGGGCCGATGCCGCGCTGCATGGCGCATTCCCGGGCGTGCGCATCGCCGCCTTCGGGCACATCGGCGACGGCAACATCCACTACAACGCCTCCATGCCCGACCCCGCGCAGAACCCGGCGTTCATCGCGCAAAGCGAGCGCGTCAACCGCATCGTGTACGACATCGTGGCCGGGCTGGGCGGCAGCATCAGCGCCGAGCACGGCGTAGGGCAGCTCAAGCGCGAGGAAATCACCCGCTACAAGAGCGCGCTGGAACTGGAAATGATGCGCAGCATCAAGCAGGCGCTCGATCCGCGCGGGCTGATGAATCCGGGGAAAGTCATTTGAGTGAATTGGTTATGGGGTAAGCGGCAGGCGCGTAGCCTGGGCAAGAACAAGGAAAACAGGAGGCATACATGGCAGATCAACCTGAAATCACCAACATGGCGCTGTTCTGCGATTTCGAGAACGTGGCGCTGGGCGTGCGCGATGCCAAATACGCGCAGTTCGACATCAGGAAAGTGCTGGAACGCCTGCTGCTCAAGGGCAGCATCGTGGTCAAGAAAGCCTATTGCGACTGGGATCGCTACAAGGAATTCAAGGCGACCATGCACGAAGCGGCGTTCGAGCTGATCGAGATCCCGCATGTGCGCCAGTCCGGCAAGAACTCCGCCGACATCCGCATGGTCGTGGATGCGCTCGACCTCTGTTACACCAAAGCCCATGTGGATACCTTCGTCATCATCAGCGGCGACTCGGACTTTTCGCCGCTGGTTTCCAAGCTGCGCGAGAACAACAAATTCGTCATCGGCATCGGCGTGAAAGATTCCACCTCCGACCTGCTGAGCGCCAATTGCGACGAATTCATCTTCTACGACGACCTGGTGCGCGAGCAGGAAGCGAAGAAGAAACAGGCCGCCAAAAAATCACCTCCCAAGGCGAAAGCCGGAGCCGCGAAACCTGCCGACGCCAAGGGCGAGGAAGACAAACGGCAGGAGGCCATGGACTTCCTGGCCGAAACGGTCGAGGGGCTGATCTCGGAGCGCGGCTCGGACGAAAAGATCTGGGGCTCGATGGTCAAGACCACCATGCAGCGGCGCAGGCCAGGTTTCAACGAGTCCTTCTACGGTTACCGCTCGTTCCGCGAACTGATGGAAGATGCGCAGCAGCACAAGCTGCTCACGTTGATGCGCGACGAAAAATCGGGGCAGTACACCATACGGCTGCCAGCAGCGGATTGACGAATTGGCAGCAGCCCGGATGCAGCGCAGCGGAATCCGGGTAAGAAGGAAAAATGGCGCAGAAAGACCAGTGTCCGGTAGATTTTAGAATAAATTCATCTGGTTATCGGCGTGACCGTCTTCTAAATTCCGTCGGGAGTTATCGTTCTTGTCGCTGGAGCAGGCAGGGTAAATTTGTTCTCAAAAACCGGCGCGTGCGGGCGCTGCTGATCGAAATGGCGTGGTTCTAGCAGCCCAGATACCAGCCCGGCAGCACCCTGTCGAAATGGTTTGTGGGGCGCACCGGCGGAACAGGCCAGAACAAACGCGGCAAACGCATCGCCGTCGTGGCGGTGGCGCGACGGCTGGCGATAGCGCTGTGGCGGTATCTGAAAGACGGCGTGATCCCGGAAGGGGCCGAACTCAAGGTGCCCTTGAGGCGTGCCGGAAGGGCTGTTGCACGCTGCTTATGCCAACAAACAGCGTTGCGTGCGAGGTCTGTCAGGGAAGGCTCGCACCCGGCCTGCCCCAGAGCGTGGGTGCATCGGTGCAACCGCGTTTCATCGGGTTATCCGTTGGCCACATTTTCTGCCGGAGGGCCCTTGAATATCCACATCTGGTACAGCGACACCACCCACTGGATCGCGAAAGAGAACCCCATCAGCGCGCCTCCGATAATCACGACGTAAGCGAACGGCTCGGAGACCTTGGTTACCCACCATGAGCCGACGTCCAGGAAAATCGCGACAAATGGCGTTGCCATCACCGCACATTTCTGCCAGCGTTTTGCGAAATAGGCGTGGCTGAAAATCTTGCCAACCATAAAGAAAATGAACGTCAGGCCGAACAGGTGGATATGCGATACGCGAACCAGGGTGCTGACGCTGACCCCGGTGTCCACCGCAGTCGTGGTCTTGATCCCATCGTAGGTCATGACATTCGGCAGGTGCGGGTTGGAGCCATCGTGGCACGCCTTGCACCGTGTTTCCATGAGCGGTTTGATGGTTTCTTCGTATTTCTTCTGGTCGCTCCCGCCGTGGATCCAGGTAACGATCTTTTCCTTCTCGTCCGCCGGCAACATGCTGGACATCGGGCCGTTCAGCGCGCTTTCCAGACGGGAGCCATCCTTGCTGCCGCTGTAAGCGATCTGGATGTCCTTCACCGACAGCCCGCCGCCGCCATCGCGCCCGGAATGGACCTCATAAATCTGTATCATGGCAAAGAGGTAGCCCATGCCCATGGTCAGCAACACCATGGTGTAGAGGGTTTTCAGGCTGCAGGGTAATTCGTTGAAGAAGGGATAGGGGTTGTTTTTGCAATTTGTGTACATGGCGGTTTCCCTCGTGATGAGTCAAAAAAATCCATACCCGTTTGCCGGGCAATGTCACCGCACATTTCCGGCTGCCTTGCGGGCGGGCAGCCCGGTCACTTTCTCAGGCTGGCGTAATGGGCGGAAAGGTCGGCGATGTCCTGGTCGCTCAGTTTTTTCGCCATCATTTCCATCAGGGGGTGCCTGCGCTTGCCGCTCCTGTAGTCGTTCAACGCCGCCGAAAATTTGGCGGTATCCAGGGCGACGACAGGCGGGTTGGGGCCGCCTCCCCTGCCATCCATACCGTGGCACATTGCGCATTGCGTTGCCTTGATTTTGCCGTCGGCAGCGTTGCCGGACGCATGGGCGGTTCCGGAAACGGCGATCAGCAGGCCTGCTACAGCAGCAACACACATTTTCAGCTTCATGATGTACCTCCAGAGTTAGGTAACAAAGCGGGTACAGCTACATGATCCTTGCCAGAGCCAGACCACCAATAAAGACAGTATGTAGGTTGGGCAAAGCGAAGCGTGCCCAACATTGATGGGCACCTCTAAAAATCCAAACTCCGTCGCGATGTTGCGTTGCTCAAAAAGTTTTAACGCTTACATATAAACCCAGATAATACATTAGCCGATTTTTGCCTGAACTGGCAGTACGGGCGGATCACCGGCATTCGCCCACAAACCCTCGAACCACGCTCTTCGCCGTCGTGAAACGGCTAGCAGCGACTGGTTCTGTTTCGGGTCGCGATGCCAGAATGCCCCAACCGCCAATACCTGCTGGTGCAGCGTCGCCAGTGTCGGCTGTATTTTGGCGCGCATCACCGCTTGGCGGAACGTGCTCATCAGGTTGTAGGCCAACATGGCAA
>JACRPU010000050.1 GCA_016223025.1 Nitrosomonadales bacterium
GCAGCCTGAACCGTCCGCCAGGCGCGCCGCCTTGTTTGGGAATCGGCTCCGGGCTACGCCCTACACCGCTTCCCAAACAAGGCAGAAAAAGCGGACAATTCATGTGCTACAGAACCGGACAATTCTAAAAACCCGCGACACCACAACGACACCACAATGACACCACAAGCGCGACACCGCAGCGCGCACCACTGTCGCGAGTTTTTGATCCGTCCGGTGCCCTGTTGCCAGGCATGGGCCGGGCGATCCTGCGCCAGAACAATCATTCCAGCCGACGGTGCGATCGGCTACAATCGCGCTGACCGAGTTCGCGGCCCGTATTGCACATGAACCCTACGCTTGTTTTTGACATTGAAACCATCCCGGACATCGCCGGGCTGCGCACCCTGCATGAACTGGATGGCAGCGCAAGCGATGCGGATGTGGCGGAGATGGCCTTCCAGCTTCGCCGCCAGAAGACCGGCAGCGATTTCTTGCCGCACCACCTGCACCGCGTGGCGGCGATTTCCTGCGCGCTGCGCGAAGGCGACAGCTTTCGCGTCTGGTCGCTGGGCAGCCTGGAAGACGGCGAGGGCGCGCTCATCCAGCGCTTCTTCGACGGCATCGAAAAATACACGCCGCAACTGGTATCGTGGAACGGCGGCGGCTTCGATCTGCCGGTGCTGCATTACCGCGGCCTGATCCACGGCGTGCAGTGCGCGCGCTACTGGGACATGGGCGAGGATGACCGCGATTTCAAGTGGAATAATTACATCAGCCGCTACCATACCCGTCATGTGGACCTGATGGATCTGCTCGCGCTGTACACCGGGCGCGCCAATGCTCCGCTGGATGACCTGTCCCGGCTGATCGGTTTTCCCGGCAAGCTGGGCATGGACGGCAGCAAGGTGTGGGACGCTTACCGGCAGGGCAGGCTGGGCGAGATCCGCAACTACTGCGAAACTGATGTGGTGAACACCTGGCTGGTGTTCGCGCGCTTTCAGTTGATGCGCGGCGTTTTCACCCGCGCGCGCTTCCAGCAGGAAGTCGAACTGGTGCGCGCCACCCTGGCAAAGTCGGGCGAACCCCACTGGGCCGAATATCTCGCCGCATGGAAAGAAACCGGGGCGTAGCCATGCGCAGGTTTCACCGGTTCTGGATCGAGATCGGCTGGCTGTGTATTGCCGCTGTAGTCTATCTGTCGCTTACCCCATCCCCGCCTGATCCGGTGCATGTCGAGAATGCGGACAAGCTGGAGCATGCGCTCGTTTACGGCTTCCTGATGCTGTGGTTCTGCCAGGATTACCGGCGGCTCGGCCAGCGCATGCTGCTGGCGGCTCTGCTGGTCGGCCTTGGCGTCGGCATGGAGTTCCTGCAAGGTTTGACCGGATACCGCTCGTTCGAGTACGGCGACATGCTGGCGAACAGCATCGGCGTGCTGCTCGGATGGGCGGGCGCGCACACGGTGCTGGGGCAGATCGGCGCCATGCTGGAAACAAGAATTGCAAACGGGCATGGCGAGTAGCCACCCCTGATTATGAAACTCGCCATGCCCGTTCCCTCACTCTACTCTTGCTCTCCCAGAGGGAGAGAGGGCGAAGCCCTCGCTGCGCGAGATTCACGTTAAATAACCGGGCGCCATGACTGCAACAACCGATAGCGCCGACGGCGTGATGATCGAATCGCTCGACCACGAGGGGCGCGGCATCGCGCACGCCGACGGCAAGGTGATTTTCATCGAGGGCGCACTGACCGGCGAGCGCGTCACCTACTCAACCTACCGCAAAAAGCCCAGCTATGAGCAGGCGCAAGTGAGCCAAATCCTCAAGCCGTCATTCATGCGCACGGAGCCCAGGTGTCCGCATTTCGGCGTTTGCGGCGGCTGCTCCATGCAACACCTGGAAGCACGCGCGCAGGTCGCGGCCAAGCAGCGCGTGCTGGAAGACAACCTGGAGCGCATCGGCAAGACCGGGGCCGAGGTCATTTTGCCGCCGATTTACGGGCAGACCTGGGGTTACCGCCAGCGCGCGCGGCTTTCGGTGCGCCATGTGCTGAAGAAGGGCAAAACGCTGGTGGGCTTCCGCGAGAAGAACGGCAAATATGTGGCGGATATGCGGTACTGCGAAATCCTGACACCCAGGATAGCCGGGTTGCTGCCGCTGCTGGGGGAATTGAATGAAAGCTTTGCTATCCGCGATGCGCTGCCGCAAATAGAGGTGGCGGTAGGCGAGCACGTGGATGTGCTGGTGCTGCGCATCTTGCAAGCGCTCTCGCCATCCGACGAGGCGTCAATCAGGCAGTTTGCCGATACGCACAAAGTGCAGTTCTGGCTGCAAAGCAAAGGGCCGGAAACAGCGGTGCCATTCTACCCGCTTGACGCGCCGCCGCTGACCTACAGCCTGCCGGAGTTCGGCATCACCCTGCCGTTTGCCCCGACCGAATTCACCCAGGTGAACAGCGCCATGAACCGGCTCATGGTCAGCCGCGCCCTGCGCCTGCTCGATCCGCGCTCCGGCGAGCGCATTGCCGATTTCTTCTGCGGTTTGGGCAATTTCACCCTGCCCATCGCGCGCAGCGGCGCGCAGGTAGTGGGTGTCGAGGGCAGCGCCGCGCTGGTGCGGCGCGCCGAGCAGAACGCCGCCTGTAACGGGCTGGCGGCAAACACGCAATTCGTGGCGATGAACCTGTTCGAGATTGACTGGGCGGCTCTGGCGCAGCTCGGGCATTTCGATAAAATGCTGATTGACCCGCCGCGCGATGGCGCAATCGAACTGGTCAAGGCGCTGGGCGCCGATGCGCCGCGCCGCATCGTGTATGTATCGTGCAACCCCGCCACCCTGGCGCGCGACGCTGCGGTGCTGGTACACCAAAAAGGCTATGCGCTCAAGGCGGCGGGAGTGCTGAACATGTTCCCGCACACCTCGCATGTGGAATCGCTCGCGGTGTTTGACCTCTACTGAAGTTTAGACACTCGCGGCCTTTGCCCGACACCGCATGCATCCGAACCGCACGAAAAATATTTCAAAAAATTGAAATAAAAATGCAAAAAACAC
>JACRPU010000057.1:0-4547 GCA_016223025.1 Nitrosomonadales bacterium
GGTACGGTATGCCCTCGCTGCGCGAGATTCACGTTAAGCATCAATTCAAGAGCGCCTCTAGAGATTTATTAGAAGTGCCCATATGCTGGTCCGCGTTGCGTTCCACCCGAATTGCCGCCATACAAAACGGGGGCCAGAAGCCCCCGTTTTGTATGGAACATGAACCCGGATTACGCGGCGTTTTAACTTTTTCTGCGTCGGCCCGCAAAACCCAGCAGCCCCAACCCCGCCAGCAGCATGACGTAAGTTTCCGGTTCGGGAACAGGAGTCGTGGGCACGACGTTTTGCGCGACGCTCAGGCGCACCACGTCGGTGGTGCCGATGGCGTCGGTGAGGTAATTGATTTGCCAGAACAGGTTCGGGTCGGACAGCGTGGCGAAGGAAAGGGTGCCGAAGCTCCCGAACAGCGCCTCCGCCGTGAGGATGTCGAAATAATCGCCCGCGTGCGGCGCGAACAACCCTCCGCCCAGATCGAACAAGCTGACGTTCAAGGTGCCGTCGAGGGTGGCGATGCCGGAGACGTTGAGCGCATCGTACTGGCCGAGCAGCAAGCCGCCGATTTCGACCGCGTAAGTGCCCAGCGCCGTCTGGGTGTAGTTGCCGGTGATATTCGTCGTGCCCGGTGAATTGCCCGGCGCGAGCGTGCCGCCGTTGTTGATGAGGTTTCCTCCGGTGAACTGGTCAACGGCGAGCGTGCCGCCGGTAAAGTTAAAGGTGGCTCCCGCATTCGCGGCATTGATGGTGCCGGCCCTGAGCAGGCCGCCCTGAAGGTTATAGGTTCCGGAGCTGCCGATAGCAACGGCAAGTGTCATGGTGCCGGTCACGGTATGCGTGCCGCCGCTCTGGGTGAAGGCGCCGGCGCCCAGCAAGCCGATGTATTCATTGCTCGCCGACAGGCTGCCTGCGCTCAGGCCATAGCTGCCGTTGCCGTTGCCGTAGCCAAGAGCGTCGCCGTAGCCAATGACGAGGGTGCCGCTGACCGTATGGGTGCCGCCGCTCTGGTCATAGCTGCCGTCGCCGTTGAGGCCAAGGTAGAGGGCATCGCTGACCGTATGCGTGCCGCCGCTCTGGGTGAAGGCGCCGTTGCCGCTGCGACCGATAAGTTCATCACGGGTCGCGAGCGTCTTGCCGCTGCCCAGCGTGAAACTGCCGTTCGAACCGGGAGCATTGCCGATGACGAAGTTATCCAGGCTGATCGAGCTGCCCGTGAGGTTCAGCGTGCCGCCATCGAGATAGAAGGTGCTGGTGCCCGCCCCGTCCACGATGCTGCCGACATCCAGCGTGCCGCCGCTCAGAGTGTAGGTACCGTAGCTGCCAGTGTTCTGCCCCAGAGCAAGGTTGTTTGTCACCGTATGAGTGCCGCCTGACTGGGTGAAGACGCCGGTGCCGGAGTAGCCAATGGTTTCATCGGCTACCGAGAGGCTGCCTGCACTCAGAGTGTAGGTGCCGGAACTGCCGGCATCGGCGGCAATCGTCATCCCGTTGGTTGCCGTATGCGTGCCGCCGCTCTGGTTGAAGGTGCCGGTGCCGGATAAGCCGATGGACTCATATCTTGCCGACAGGCTGCCGCCGCTCAGGTTATAGGTGCCGTTGCCGCCAATGTCCCTGCCAAGTTCGAAGATGATGTTGCTGATCGTATTCGTGCCGCCGCTCTGGTTGAAGGTGCCATTGCCCTCAGCACCGATGGTTTCGTAGGCTGCGGACAGGCTGCCTGCGCTCAGGTTGTAAGTGCCATTGATGCCGCTGCGGTAGCCCAGGAAGATGGCACCAACCGTATTCGTGCCGCCGGTCTGGGTGAAGGCGCCAATGCCGTAGCCGCCGATCATTTCGCTCGTGGCGACCGAGAGGCTACCTGCACTCAGGTTGTAGCTGCCGTTGCTGCCGCTGTTGTAGCCCAGGAAGAGGGTGTTGCCGACCGTATGCGTGCCGCCGCTCTGGGTGAGGGCGCCATCGCCGGAGCGACCGATGTATTCATAACCGGCCGCGAGCGTCTGGCCGATACCCAGCGCAAAGCTGCCGTTCGAGCCGACAGCATTGCCGATGTTGAAGAAGTCCAGAGCAATCGAACTGCCCGTGAGGTTGAGCGTGCCGCCATCGAGATTGAAAGTGGTGGTGCCCGCCCCGTTTGCGATGCTGCCGACATTCAGCGTGCCGCCGCCCTGGGTGTAAGTGCCGCCGCTGCCGCTGAGGGTGCCAAGCTGGCGGACACTGCTGACCGTATGTGTTCCGCCAGTCTGGTTGAAGGTGCCGGAGCCGGAGTGGCCGATGGTTTCATTACCCGCCACGAGCGTCTGGCCGCTGCCCAGCGCGAAGCTGCCGTTCGAACCCGAAGCATTGCCGATGTTGAAGGTGTCCAGGCTGATAGAACTACCCGTGAGGTTGAGCGTGCCGCCATCGAGATTGAAGGTGCTGGTGCCCGCCCCGTCCGAAATGCTGCCGACATCCAGCGTGCCGCCGCTCAGGGTGTAGGTGCCGGAGCCGGGAGCGCCGCCGGCAAGTTCCATTGTGCCGGTCACCGTATGCGTACCGCCGCTCTGGGTGAAAGTACCGGTGCCTTCGCTGCCGATGACTTCGCTGGAGGCCGAGAGGCTGCCCGCGCTCAGGTTGTAGCTGCCATTACCGCCGGAGACGCCAAGATAGAGAATGTTGCCGACCGTATGCGAGCCGCCGGTATGAGTGAAAGCGCCCGTGCCGTAGCTGCCGATGTTTTCGCTGGAGGCCGAGAGGCTGCCTGCACTCAGGTTATAAGTGCCGTTGCCGCCGATGTCGCTGCCGATGGCAAGCCAGCCGCCGACCGTATGTGTGCCGCCGTCCTGGGTGAAAGAGCCGACGCCCTCGACGCCGATAGTTTCATAGCCTGCCGAGAGCGTCTGGCCGCTGCCCAGCGTGAAGCTGCCGTTCGAGCCGACAGCACTGCCGATGTGGAAGGTGTCTAGGCTGATCGAACTGCCCGTGAAATTCAGCGTGCCGCCATCGAGGTTGAAGGTGCTGCCACCCGCCCCGTCCACAATGTTGCCGCCGACATCCAGCGTGCCGCCGCTCAGGGTGTAGATGCCGCTGCTGCCGGCGAACTGCCCCAGTGTCAGGCTGTTGGTCACGCTATGCGTTCCGCCGCTCTGGTTGAAGGAGCCGGCGCCGTACCGCCCGATGATTTCGTAGTTTGCCGACAGGTTGCCGGTGCCGCTCAGGTTGTAGGCGCCGCTGCTTCCGCCCAGGTAGCCAAGGCGCAGGCTGGTGCTGACCGTATTCGTGCCGCCGCTCTGGTTAAAGACGCCGGTGCTGCCGTTGAACGTGCCGATGTATTCGACTGCCGCAGACAGAGTGCCCGCGCTCAGGTTGTAAGTGCCGTGGCTGCCGCTGTTTGTTCCGATGTAGAGAGCGGAGCTGGCCGTATTCGTGCCGCCGCTCTGGGTGAAGGCGCCGGTGCCGGAGTAGCCGATCATTTCGCTGGAGCCTGCCGAAAGGTCGCCCGCGCTCAGGTTGTAGCTTCCGCTGCTGCCGCTGTTGTAGCCAAGAAAGAGGGTGTTGCTGGCCGTATTCGTGCCGAGGGTCTGGTTGAAGGTGCCGGTGCCGGAGTAGCCGACGTACTCAAGGTTTCCGGACAGCACACCGTGGAACAACCCGCCGCCGCCCAGATTGTAGGTGCCGTTGCCGCCGCTGTTGTAGCCAAGGTAGAGGCTGCCGCTGACTGTATTTGAGCTGACACTCTGGCTATGGGTGCCCGTTCCGTTGATGCCGACGGTTTCGGTCGCCGTCGTCAGCGGGGAGAAAATACCCGATTGCGAGAGCGTCATCGTACCGGTTCCGGTGGCGTCAATACTCAGGCTGTTAAGCGACACCGGAGTGGTGGGGCCCTGGAAACTAACCGAGCGGTTCGTGGCGTCCGTCTGGGCAAGAAAGACGCTGTCCCCATTTGCTGGCTGAAGATACGGTGTGGCGGCGCCTCCGGAAGTGGTGCTCCAGCAGGAGTTGGAGGTGTTCCATGTGTTGCTGCCGCACGCCCAGTACAAGTTCGCCGCCGATGCAGACGCAGGCGCCAATGCTGCCAGCACCGCCAGATTCAGAAGCCGCCTGCGCGGTTTGGTGTTCGATTTCGTGTTCATGGTGCCCCTTTATTGTTGGTTAAAATCGTCCTTCGTTATCGCTCACGCCTGCTGCGGCTGTCCCGCGCATCCCACACCCAAGGCAGGCAATCCGCATCCAATCTCTGGTGGGCGGAAGTGACATCACCGCTCCGCACTGGTTGTGCCTATCCATGCCAGCACAGCGACTTAACTTGGTCAGGTTCAAAAACAGCTCGCGCAAGCATACCAGTTTATGTGGCAATAGATACTGTACTGAAGTACAGGTAAACGGAAAGTGCCGCGAAACAAAACGGGGGCCAGAAGCCCCCGTTTAACGTGAAACTCGCGCAGCGAGGGCATACCGTACCCCTCTCCTTCCGGGATAACCAGCCTGCGTGTGTTGTTGGGGCTTCAGCCCCTTAGCGTGAAATAACTTTCGCAAAATGACGCTTATTCGTTACACATCAGATATCTATCCTGTTG
>JACRPU010000057.1:4569-15933 GCA_016223025.1 Nitrosomonadales bacterium
AACTTTCGCAAAATGACGCTTATTCGTTACACATCAGATATCTATCCTGTTGATAACCGTGGAACACAATCGTGAAACATTTCATCATCAGGGGTGTCGTCTTTCGTCATGAAAGTTAGTGCAAATTCTGTCCAGCCTCTTGGCTGGCAACAGATTTGCCTACCCTTGCGGCAGTGCAAATTCTGTCCAGCCTCTGGCTGGTAACAGATTTGCCTACCCTTGCGGTACAACCACGGCGTACCTCTTGCGGATGTACTTGGCTGCGGCTTCTTGCAGCCTGGTAGAGCGTTCCAGCAAAACAGTTGCACATAGCCACCCCGAGGTCGAACTTGCTCCAGCGGAACACGACGGGTGAGGCGTTCATGGAGTGTTGCCGACGTGATTACGGCCCACCTGCCGAGATTTCACTGACCCAGCCAAAACAGTTAAACCGTTATCGTAGGCGACCTTACCGGACATTGGGGTGGATCAGCCCAATGTTGGCGCATGGGCCAATAACGGGTCGGCACCAACACGACAATTCGCAAATGAAACTTTGGTTGAAAAAAACCTGTCCCGCCCTTATCATTAGCACTCGTTGATGGCGAGTGCCAGACCAGAGTGCAGCCATTAACATAACCAATTGTTTTCAGGAGAATAAAGCATGAAAGTTCGCCCCTTGCACGATCGCGTCATTGTCAAACGTCTGGAAGAAGAGCGCAAAACCGCATCAGGAATCGTGATTCCTGATACCGCAGCCGAGAAGCCGGACCAAGGCGAAATTATTGCTGTTGGTAACGGCAAAGTCGGCGATGACGGCAGGCTGCACCCGATGAATGTAAAAGTCGGCGATAAGGTTTTGTTCGGCAAGTACGCCGGCCAAACCTTCAAGATGGATGGCGTGGAATACATGACCATGCGCGAAGATGACATTATCGGCGTAGTCGAAGCCTGATCGCCATCGAAGCGCACGCATTTAACGAATTTTAGGAGATAGAAACATGGCAGCAAAAGATGTGAAATTTCACGATGCCGCACGCAACAGGATGGTTGCGGGCGTCAATATACTGGCCGATGCAGTCAAGGTCACCCTGGGTCCGAAAGGCCGTAATGTGGTGCTTGATCGCTCTTACGGCGCGCCTACCATCACCAAGGACGGCGTTTCTGTGGCCAAGGAAATCGAGCTGAAGGACAAGTTCGAGAACATGGGCGCGCAAATGGTCAAGGAAGTGGCTTCCAAGACTTCCGATGTGGCCGGCGACGGCACCACTACCGCGACCGTGCTGGCGCAGTCCATCGTGCAGGAAGGCATGAAATTCGTTGCCGCCGGCATGAATCCGATGGATCTGAAGCGCGGAATTGACAAAGCGGTCATTATCGCCGTGGAAGAGCTGCAGAAGCAATCCAAGCCATGCACCACCTCTACGGAGATCGCGCAAGTCGGCTCGATTTCCGCCAACGCCGATATGGCCATCGGCAAGATCATCGCCGACGCGATGGAAAAGGTCGGCAAGGAAGGCGTCATCACCGTCGAGGACGGCAAGTCGCTCAACAATGAGCTTGAAGTGGTCGAGGGCATGCAGTTTGACCGCGGCTATCTGTCGCCTTATTTCATCAACAACCCGGACAAGCAGATTGCAGTAATGGAAAACCCATTCATCCTGCTGCACGACAAGAAGGTTTCCAACATCCGCGATCTGCTACCGGTACTGGAACAAGTCGCCAAGTCGGGCCGCCCGCTGCTGATCATCGCAGAAGACGTGGAAGGGGAGGCGCTGGCCACGCTGGTGGTGAACAATATCCGTGGCATCCTGAAGACCGTTGCGGTCAAGGCGCCCGGCTTCGGCGACCGCCGCAAGGCCATGCTGGAAGACATCGCCATCCTGACCGGCGGCACAGTGGTTGCCGAGGAAGTCGGCTTGTCGCTGGAAAAAGCCACGTTGGCCGATCTGGGCCAGGCCAAGCGCATCGAAGTGGCCAAGGAAAACACCACCATTATTGACGGCGCGGGCAAGGAAGACGCGATCAAGGGCCGCATCGCCCAGATCAACAAGCAGGTTGAAGAATCCACCAGCGACTACGACAAGGAAAAGCTGCAGGAGCGCAAGGCCAAGCTGGCCGGCGGTGTGGCGGTGATAAAGGTCGGCGCCGCGACCGAAGTGGAGATGAAGGAAAAGAAAGCGCGCGTGGAAGATGCGCTGCACGCGACCCGCGCGGCGGTGGAAGAAGGCATCGTCCCCGGCGGCGGCGTCGCGCTGTTGCGCGCCAAGAGCGTGGTGTCCGGGCTGAAAGGCGACAACCATGACCAGGATGCGGGCATCACCATCGTGTTGCGCGCCATGGAGTCCCCGTTGCGCGCCATCGTCGCCAACGCGGGCGACGAACCTTCGGTGGTGGCAAATAAAGTGATGGAAGGCAAGGGCAGCTTCGGCTACAACGCTGCCACCAGCGAATACGGCGACATGCTGGGCATGGGCGTGGTTGACCCGACCAAGGTTACCCGCATCGCGCTGCAAAACGCCGCTTCCATCGCAGGTTTGATGCTCACCACCGCGTGCATGGTGGCCGAACTTCCGGAAGACAAACCGGCCGCCGGCATGGGCGGCGGCGGCATGGGCGGCATGGGCGGTATGGATGGCATGATGTAATCGCCGGAACAGCCAGCAGAAAACGACAAGCCCCGCTTCGTGCGGGGCTTGTCGTTATTGGTGTCCAGGCATACATGGAAACAGTGGCTCAAGCCTACTTTTTTGCCACTCCGGTCAGCTCGCGATAGCGCAGCTTGTCTGCCTCGAAACTTGCCCTTACGGAAGCCTCTTTTTCCCTGGCATTGGCCAGGTCCTGCTTGAGTTTCGCCAGCTTGCTTTCAGCTTCGGCAATATCGGACTGTAACGAGTCATGGATTTTCCTGCCGGATTTGCTCGCCCCTTCCGCTTCCTTGCGGTAGCCATCCAGGCTCTCCTGCGCGGACTTGATCAGCAACTGGATGCTGTTGATGCGCGCTTCCACCTGCTGCAGGTTGCGGTCGCGCGCCAGATCAATCTCCTTTTCGCTGCTATAGGTATTTATCAGCGCCTTGTCCTTGCGGCGCTGCTCCATGGCGGCGGCCTTTGCGCTTTCGGCGGCCTTGTTGGCCGAAGCATCATCGTTGTCCGCCTCTTTCTTCCTGACTTCGCGGCCCTTTTCGTTGAACTGCACTTTGTCTTTGCCGGCATATTCCGGCGGAACGACTTCGCCGTAATGGGTCTCCCCCTTGTCGTCCACCCATTTGTAAAGCTTTGCTTCAACCGCCGGGCTGAAAATCGCGCACAGCGCCAGGGTTGCAACAAGAATTTTTACATCAGTCATTGTTTACTCCATAACGGTCACGATAGGCTTGCACCGCCTTCAGATTCTGCACCATCTCCGTCCGGTCGCGCAAATAACCAAGCAGATCGTCCAGCGTGGCGATAGACACCACCGGAAGGTTGTAGTTCTGGCGCACTTCCTGTACCGCAGAAAGCGCGCCCTGGCCGCGCTCCATGCGATCCAGAGCGATCACCGCGCCGCACGGCATCGCTCCTGCGGCGCGTATCAACCCGATGGATTCGCGCACCGACGTTCCGGCAGAAATCACATCGTCAATTATCATCACGCGCCCTCGCAGCTTCGCGCCCACCGTGCTGCCGCCCTCGCCATGATCCTTGGGCTCCTTGCGGTCGAAGCAGTACGGCACGTTGCACCCCTGTTCCGCCAGGGCGATGGAGGTTCCGGCAACGAGCGGAATTCCCTTGTATGCCGGCCCGAACAGCATGTCGAATTCCACATTCGACGCAAGTATCGCCTGCGCGTAGAACTGGCACAGCTCGCGTAATGCCGCACCATCGCTGAAAAGACCGGAATTGAAAAAATACGGCGACAGGCGTCCGGCCTTGGTCTGAAACTCGCCGAAACGCAACACGCCGCACCGGATGGCAAAGCGGATGAAATCCTGGCGGAAGGTGAGCATAAAAGTCCCTGGATGAACTCATCATGCCCGCAAAAACCCTCTTCCGGTCTTTGCGGGGAGGCGGTCGGAGGGCCGGGCATTCCGGGAATCGGCAAGTCAGCGATCATGCGCCGCTGATGCCGGATTTCAGTTACCTGATACGGATGGAATAACGAAAAGGTATCTTGTTCTTGCCAACTTTAAGCCGGAAACAGAATTACTTGGACGGGCGCAGATAGGTCACGCCGCCGTAGCTGCCGATCCATTTGCCGCCCTCCGGCGTGGTCACCATGGAGAACACGTTATCGGCCACCAGCCCGTCTGCCATGGTCAACACTGGCCCGAACTTGCCGTCCAGCCACTGGGTCAACCCTTTGTTCGTGCCGATCCAGAGCTGTCCGCTGTTATCCGTATGCAACGAGAAAATATGGTTGCCGGGCAATCCCTCGGCGGTGGTGTAGGTCGTCCAGCGTTTTCCGTCGAAATGCGACAATCCGCCGCCCCATGTGCCCGCCCACGGCATGCCGTTCCGGTCTATCGCCAGCGACACGATGTAATTGGGGTTATACGCCACATCTACGTCTTGCAGGCCCATTTCCCTCTTTTGCCGCGCGTGGTGCTCGGAAGCTTTGCCGGGGTCGGACTTGAAGGCGGTGGACTCCTTGACTTTTTCGTAAGGCGCCCCGACGCCTTTGGAATGGTTCCAGTTGTCCCACTTGCCGTTGGCGAACCGCGCCACGCCACCCTCGGTGGCCAGCCAGATCACGCCATCCTTGCCTTCTTCCAGGCTATACACCCAGTCGTTCGGCAGCCCGCCTTTGGTATTCTCGACGGTAAACAGATCCCACTTGGCCGTTTCATCCAGCGCTCCGCCGCGCACCCGGTTGACGCCAGACCAGGTGGCGATCCAGATATCGCCGTTCTTCGCCTCCATGACCTTGTATATGAATGAATCTCCTACCCCGTCCGGGATGTTGTAGTTTTTCCATGTCCTGCCATCGTCATTCAGCATGGATATGCCGCCGCCATAGGTGCCGATGGTGATCCTTCCCTTGATCTTTCCGACAAAAAAAGCGCCGCTGGAAAGCAGCCCGTTGTTCGCATCAAAAATCTTGAAGGTATCATCGCTGGTGTCGTAGCGTATGGTGCCGCCAGAGGTGCCGATCCACACCACCTTGCCATCCGCATAGATGGTTTTGACGTTTTTCTCGCCGACCTGGAATTGGGTAAACTTCTGTGTCGGGTCCACTTGCAGCTTGCCCTCGCGCGCCGGTTTCGGCTCGGGCGATGCGCTGCTTGCGCCTCCTTGCGCCTGGCCTTGCGCCTGGCCTTGCGCCTGGCCTTGCGCCTGGCCTTGCGCCTGGCCTTGCGCCTGGCCTTGCGCCTGGGCCTGGGCCTGGGCGGCTTGCTGCTGCTCCAGGTCTTTCGCCAGATCCGGGGTCAACGGCGGGTGCTGGGGCGGCAATTGGCCGGGCGGGGCGACCGGCGCCGAGGATGCGGCCGCAGGCGCCGGTTTGGTGCTTGCGGCGTCCTTGTTGCCGCAGCCCGCAGCAATCATTCCTAATGTCATAACGCCGACAACCGCCAGCGATTTTTTGTCCATTCGCATATTTTTTCCTGTTGTCAGATGCTCCCGGACAGGCTGCATGGTTGCCCGGAAATCCGTGTGCCTACCAAAGGGGGTTATTTGCCAAAGCCTATCTTCGTCACGCCGCGTCGTGTGCCCGCCCAGATGTTGCCGTCAGGATCTATGGCCACCGTATAAACTATGCTGTCCAGCATGCCATCCTCGCGCCCGAACCTGCGCCAGGTTTTGCCGTCATAGCGGGTCAAGCCCTTGTCGGTGCCGAACCAGAATACTCCCTTGGGGTCGCGGGCGATCGAAAAAACCATATTTCCGGATAATCCGTCCTTATCGGTGAAATTGCTCCAGGTCTTGCCGTCAAACCGCGCCACGCCGCCGCCCCATGTGCCCGCCCAGACCGTCCCGTCCGGTGCGGCCAGAACGGAAAATACATAGTTCGGGTTGTAGCTCAGCGCGCCGCTGACCAAGGCGCTCAAGTCATGGCGCATCCGCGTACCGAGACCGGTGTTCGGACTGGCCTGCAGGCCGCTGGCGTTGGGCGCTCCCATGCCGTCCTTGTGCGTCCAGGATTTCCATGTTTTGCCGTCAAACATGGTCACGCCGCCCTCGGTGCCGAACCATACGCGCCCCTGGCTATCCACATCAAGCCCGTAGACCCATTCGTTCACCAGCTCCTTGACATAAGTCGTGAATTTTCCGGTTTTGATGTCGAAGTGGTTGGCGCCCGCCCATGTGCCTATCCACAGGTCGCCCTTCTGGTCATTGGCGAAGCAGTAAATCCAGTAATCGGCAAGCCCGTGCATCGGGAAATAGGTTTTCCACTTTCCGTCCTTGTAGCGTGAAACGCCGCCGGCATTGGTGCCAAACCATTTATATCCCTTGCTGTCAATGCCGATGCCAAAAACATACTCATTGGCCAGACCGCTATCGCGGTTGAAGGTGTTGCGCGGCTGGCTGGTCTTGAGGTCAATTTCGTGAACGCCCGTAGAGGTGCCCACCCACATGGTATTGGTCGCTTTATCGGTTTTCAGCGCGCGCACATAGATGGTGGCGCCAACCTCGAAAGTTTCCAGGACGCGCTCGCCCGTCCCGCGTGTTGGGGCGCTCGCTGCGGCAGCAGTAAGCGTGAAAGCGGCAGCCGCGATCATCGCGGCGGTTTTGATGGCGGCCAGCATTTAATTCAGTGTCCTTATGTGATTTATTATGCTGATGATTTCCTGGTCGCTCAGGATTCCAAGGTATGAAGGCATCATGTTGCGACCGGCGCGAATTACGTTGAGCAGGTTCTGGTCCGGCTGCGCCATAAGCTCGACGCGGGAAAAATCCTTCGCGTCCGGCACGGCGCTTATTCCATTGGTGCCGTGGCAACCGGCGCAATGCGTCAAATAAAGCTGGCGCCCGCTGTTATCCAAACCGGCGGCAGACGCCGAAAGCGGCAGCATGGCCAGCAGCGCGGCAATGCCGGCAGAAAACAATACCGCGCGCAGAATCCGCGCGGAACGATTGAAGTTGGTCTGGTTCACGCTCTACTCCTCTCAAGGCATCAGGCTCTCATCCACCCTCGTGCCATTTTACTATAGTAACGGCCAGCCAACACAAAAGTTGCGACCGGATCGCGGGTTATTGCCGTCTTTTTTTCTTCACTTTTTTCTCTTCTTTCCCGAGCAGTTTGTTTGCTCTGGCGGTCAATTCGGCAGCCTGTTGCGGATCGGACGTGAGCCCATACTTGCCGGAGCGATAGGCTTCGGCAAGCGCCAGAATCCCCGCCACATAATCGAGGTCGGCTGCGCGCTTGATAACGGCATAAGGATCGGTGCCGCACAGCACGGTCGCATCGGCCAGCATCTTGTCAACTTTCAGCCTGCTGTGGATTTTCAGCAGAACGTTTTCGTCCGGCCCGATGCAGGCATCGGCCAGCTTGTTGATGGCCAGCTTGTATCCCTGCTGCGCCGCCAAAACGTACCACTTGCGCGCTTCGACAAAATCCTGCGCCACCCCCCCCTCGCCCCCCTCGTACAGGAACCCTATCCCGAACTGTCCTCCGGCATTGTCTTGCGCGGCAGCTTTGCGAAAATATTCCATTGCTCCCACACTATCCGACGCGCTGTAAAAAATATGTCCGATCCGCACTTGCGCTTCCGCGTGCCCGCCATCGGCGGAGCGCTTGTACAGCTTGGTCGAAGTTATCATGTCGTCGTCTTTGTCGGCCTTGTCGGCAGCCGCGAAATCCTCCTCCGGTGTAGCTGCCGCGACTCCGCTTGCCGCCGCGACTCCGCTCGCCGCCGATTCTGCAAAAACTGGCGGCACACAGCACGAAAGCGCCAGCAACCACAACCCACTCATCCATCCACGCATTGCTTTCCTCCTTAATGTTATTGATGTTTCCCGCGATAACTTCTCAAACAATAAATATTCATCCGCAACCCCTCGTTATTTTATACAAATTTGCATTGGGATCTGCAACCTGAGAGTGGCCGCACCGAGCCAGTAAACTCGTGGCCAGCGCGAATATCCGCAGATTTATTGCGCCTGCTGCAAAACCGCATTACCCGCCACCCGCAATTCCCGCATCCGCCAATTCTTCCATCTTGCGGTAGAGACTGGACAAACCGATCCCAAGCTTTTGGGCCGCCGCCTTGCGATCTCCGTCCGCTTCTTCCAGCGCCCTGGCGATCAGGCTGGCCTCAAATTTCCGCATTTGCTCGCGCAGATCCCCTCCCGACACGACGATCTTGCCGGCGTCCTTTTGAGAAGTGCCCGCGCTCTGGCGCGAGATTTCAGGCGGCAGATCCATCAACGTGATGCACCCGCCATCGGCCAGAATATAGGCGCGGTTGATAACATTCTCCAACTGCCTGACATTGCCTGGCCAGTCGTAAGATTGCAAAATATCGTCAACTTCCGTATCAATTTCCAGAACCTTCCCGGAAGCGGAAGACACGCCGGCGTTGCAGATAAGATGCCGCGCCAGCCCGCTGATGTCGTTGCGGCGCTCGCGCAGCGGTGGCATGTGGATGTGGAACATGCTGAGGCGGAAGTACAGATCCTCGCGGAACTTGCCTTCCTTTGCCATGCTTTCCAGATTGCGGTTGGTGGCGGCGATGATGCGCACATCCACACCGCGCGTCTGCTCGCTGCCCAGCGGGCGGATCTGCTTGTCTTCGATCACGTGCAGCAGTTTGGTTTGCAAGTGCAGCGGGAGTTCCCCGATCTCGTCGAGAAAGATGGTGCCCCGGTCGGCCTGGGTAAACAGCCCCTTGTGCGCCTTGTCCGCCCCGGTAAAGGCGCCCTTGGCATGGCCGAAGAATTCGCTCTCGATCAGGTTTTCCGGAATGGCGCTGCAGTTCACCGGAATGAAAGGAAATTCGGAGCGCTGGCTCTGCTCGTGGATGGAGCGCGCCACCACCCCCTTGCCGGTGCCGCTCTCGCCGGTGATGAGCACCGTGCTGCCGGTGCCGGCCACCTTGCTCACCAGACGGTCAACCTGCTGCATGGCGGGCGAGCTGAACTTGTACAGCCCCCTGCCGCCGCCGGCGACCAGGCTGCGCAACGCCTTGTTCTCCGCCCGCAGCCCGCTCATCGCACCGATTTGAGCCAGCCGGTGCAGCAATTCCTCGTTATGCACCGGCTTGACGATATAGTCCGTGGCGCCCGCCCGCAACGCTTCCACCGCCGTTTCCATTGAGGCGAACGCCGTCACCATGATGAACTGGGTGTCGATCCCGCCGCTTTGCGCTTTGAAGCCGCGCACCAGTTCGATGCCGTCGCCATCGGGCAGGCGGACATCGCACAGCGCGACGTCAACATCCCCGCGCACCAGTTTTGCCGAAGCTTCGGCAGCGCTGGATGCGGTATCTACCGAGTAGCCTGCGCGGCTAACCAGGCTGACAAGTATCTGCCGGAGCGCTGCCTCGTCATCAATCACCAGCACATGCACTGTCTACCTCCTTAATGATTGCCAAGCTCGTTTGCTTCGGTCGGAAGCCGCACCGTCACCGTCGTCCCGATACCCAGCTCCGACTCCACGCTGATGGTACCACCGCCGGATTCGATCAGCGACTTTGAAACCGCCATGCCGATACCGCTGCCCTTCCCCATGGGTTTGGTGGTGAAATACTCCTCGAATATGCGGTCCAGCGTGGCCTTGCTCATCCCGGTACCGTTGTCGGTGACCGTTACTATGACGCTGTTGCCGTGGCTGGCGGTTGAGATGATGATGCGCGGCTTGGGGTCGGCCCTGCCTTCCGAAGCATCCGCAGCATTGATGAGCAGGTTCATGAACACCTGGGTGATGTGGTCGCCGACCCCGAATACTGCGGGAAGCTGCGGGTCGAGATTTTGCACCATGTCTATGGAGCTGAAGCGCCGGTCGAAGCTGATGAACTTTACGGTGCTGCGGATCAGGCTGTTCAGATCCAGCAACTCCCGCTCGGGTTCGGCAGCCTGCGGCATCGAAAATTCCGATATCTGGCGCGTGATGTTCATCACCCGTTTGGCCTGCGCCAGGATGACTTCCGCCTGCTGGGCGTACTGGTCGGTATCGCCCGCCTGGTTCGGGCGCAGCTCCGACATCAACCGCGCCGCGCCCACGATGGCCGACAGCGGGTTATTTATTTCGTGCGCCACCACGGCGGCAAGCGACCCGACGGCAGCCATTTTTTCCTTGTGGAAGCGCTGCTGGCGGATAAGCTCCATCTGCATTTCATGCTGGCGCAACTCGAGCTGCATCTTGTTGACCGCCTCCATGAGCGAACCCAGTTCATCGTAGCGGGTCACCGCCAGCGGTTTGCCGCGATACCCCTCGACGATTGCCAGCGCGCGGTCATGAACGCGCCGTATGTCCCACGCCAGCCGGGTGACAAAAACCATCACCAATCCGCCGAGAAACACGACGCCGACCGCCGCAGTGAACGACCATACCAGGGAAAGCCGGTCGAATGTCTTGCGGTACCGCTCCAGCAGCACCTGCTTGTTGTTCCGCATCATGGCGGTAACCTGATCCAGGCCGATGACGAGCTTGTGCAGGTTGCTGCGGACTTCGGCTATGGTCGCCGGGGTCGGCATTTTGCTGGTCATGTAGCCCAGATTTGCGCGCAATGCGGCAACATCGTCGAGGAGCAGCGGATAGGACTGCGCCACCTTGCTCAGCCTCGACAATACCGCTTCGATCTGCACGGAAACGCTGCGCATGGCCGCATCCAGACCCGCCGGGGTTTCCAGGGCCGAAGAATAGTAATTTTCGTTCACGATGAGAATCGCGCGCGTCACCAGCATATTGAGACCGAGCTGCCGCTCTTCGTCCACATGCAATGCCTCCAGCTTCTGGAGGTCGCTATGGAGCGAGTTGCGCTCCCGGCTCATGACAAAGCCGGCAGAAAGCGTGTAGATCACAAAAATGACCATTACCCAGCCCCCCTTTTTCCGCAACGACATGCCGCCGAGCAACGCCGGTTGCTTGGCTGCAGGGGATGCCTCCGGGAGGGGTGCCTCGTTTACACTGCCATTTGCCTGATCCATACCTGTCCGCCAGCAAGTCCGGTGAACCCGGTGCGGCAACCCGCAAGTTTGTGTATGCGCCAAACATGGCACAACCAAAGGGTTGCCGTACCGGGTGATGCAAGTTTAACCCAGATAACCCATCATGGCGCGAATAGCCGCCTGATGGATTATCTGGGTTTAACGTGAATCCCGCGCGCAGACGATTCATCATTCGGGGTGGCCTGCGCCATGTGCGTTAGCGTGAAAGACACCACTCACGGGACGTAACAAATTCTGGCCTGTCGCAAGCCAGAGCGAAGGGAGGCGAGTGATGTGAGCGATTAAGCGGTGGCCG
>JACRPU010000058.1 GCA_016223025.1 Nitrosomonadales bacterium
CACGGCCACCGCTTAATCGCTCACATCACTCGCCTCCCTTCGCTCTGGCTTGCGACAGGCCAGAATTTGTTACGTCCCGTGAGTGGTGTCTTTCACGCTAACGGGCATGGCGAGTAGCCACCCCTGATTATGAAACTCGCCATGCCCGTTCCCTCACCCCAACCCTCTCCCGTTTGCGGGAGAGGGGGGAAACGAATCGCTGCGCGAGTTTCACGTTAAATTCGTGGCGGACGAGAACCGCTACAGTTCGAGCACGCCACCGGCGCAGGTCTGCGCCTGTTCCAGCCGCGCCAGCGTTGGCAGCAGGTTGAGGCCGGTTGCCAGTTTCAGCGCGGATGCCTGTTCCTTGAGATCGCCCAGCGCGATGCGTACCGGTTCTCCCGCAGCGGCGAAAGCGATGACGTTGCCGCTGTCGCTGGAGGGGAACGCCAGCGCGCGCCCATCGAACGCGGCGCGGATGCGCTCCACGCTATCCTTAAAGCTGCGCCTGCGGCTGAGCAGGTTGACGGCCATGATGCCGCTATCGCTCAGGCGGGAGCGGGCGGCCAGATAGAACGCGGCGGTATCGAGCGCACCGGCGCGGGCGTTCGCATCGAAGCCATCCACCAGGATCAGGTCCCACGTTTTGTCGCTGTTGAGCACAAACTCGACGCCATCGCCGATCACGACCTTGAGCCGCTTCGGGTCTTCCGGCAGCTTGAAAAACTGCCGCGCTGCGGCGACCACGGCCGGCTCGATCTCCGCCACGGTAAGCTTCGCCAGCAGAAAATTGCGGTACAGGAATTTGGTCAGCGAAGCGGCGCCGAGGCCGATCAGCAAGACCTTGCGCGGAAAGCGGGAGTCCTCGCGCAATAATAAGCTCGCCATCATTTCCCGCGTGTATTCCAGCTCCAGGTTCCAGGGCCGCGCGATGCGCATCGCGCCCTGCACCCAGTCCGAGCCGAAGTGCAGCGTGCGCACGCCCGCTTCTTCGCGGATGTCTATGGGGGTGGTCATGTTTGAGTTATTTTTTGTGTAGGCTGGTGGTGAGGTATGAACCCCAGCATTTGGCTGGTATTCATGCTGGGGTGCGCTACGCTTACCGCCAGCCTACGCCCATTGGTTCAGCAGCCACCGGCCCCACTCGGTCACTTCCGTCGCCGTCATGCCGGTGCCAACGCCTTTTTCCGCCAGCGCGTCGCCCGCCGCGCCGTGCAGGTATACCGCCAGCAGCATGGCCCGATCGGCATCCAGCCCTTGCGCGATGAAGGCGGCGATCATGCCGGCCAGCACATCGCCCATGCCGGGCGCGCTCATGCCGGGGTTGCCGGTTTGGTTGAGATACATCTTGCCTGCGCGGGTGACGCACAGGCTGCCCGCCCCCTTCAGCACCACGGAGCAGCGCAATTTTTCCGCGAGTTGACGCGCCGATCCGGCGCGCGCCGCCTGCACGTCCGCCGTGCCGCAGCCGAGCAGGCGCGCGGCTTCGCCGGGGTGTGGGGTAATGATGGACGGCGCCCTGCGCGCGCGCAGGTCGTCCCGCAGGTCGCTGTGGCGCGCGAGCAGGTTGAGCGCGTCGGCATCGAGCACCAGCGGAGCTTCCAGTTTGAGCGCGCCACAAAGAATTTTCTGCGCGGCAAGCGAGGTGCCCATGCCGCAGCCGATGGCAATAATGTGGTTTTCTCCCTCTCCCGCCGGGTGAGAGTTGGGGTGAGGGAGCGCCCGCAGTGCCTCCTGCGCGCTGTGCAGCATCAGTTCCGGCTGCATTAAATCCACGACCGGGGCATTGTCCGCCAGCAGGCCGACATGCACGCAGCCCGCGCCCAGCTTGAGCGCGGCGCGGGCGGCCAGCAGCGGCGCGCCGACCATGCCGCCGGCGCCGCCGACCACCGTTACCGCGCCGAACCGGCCCTTGTGGCTGTCGCGCGGGCGCGGCTTGAGGAAAGCGGCAACCTGTTTTTGCGTGATGGTGGGAAGGCGTGTGCTCATGTTCGGGTAATCCCGGGTTGGCTTAGGCACATAGTATAATTGCACTTCGCTATTCCGCCGCATAGTCATGTCCATGTTTCGAGTTTCTGCCGGTCAATCCGCGCTTTCTTCTTTTCGCCTCGATAAACTTCGCTCCGCCCTCAAGGTTGCTGCACCGGATGTGTCCCTCGTGGATACGCGCCACTGGTATTTTGTGGAGCTTGCGGGCGCTGCGCTGGCCGAAGGCGATGCGGCATTGCTGGACCGGATTCTGGGCCTGGATGGCGCGGCGGGCGAGCCGGATGGCGCAAGCGGGCTGGAGCGCCTGCTGGTGGTGCCACGGCTGGGGACGATCTCGCCGTGGTCTTCCAAAGCCACCGACATCGCGCGGCATTGCGCGCTGCCCGGGGTCGCGCGCATCGAGCGCGGCGTGGCGTATTACTTCAAGACAAAGAAGGACGGGGATCTGGCGCCGGTAGCGATGAAAGCGATCCTGCCGCTGCTGCACGACCGCATGACGGAATCCGTTTTGTCTGATTTTGGCGGCGCGGCGGAAAAAATTTTCAAACACGGCACGCCGTCGCCGCTCTCCACCGTGGACATCCTTGGCGGCGGCAGCGCGGCTCTGGAAGCGGCCAACCGCGACATGGGGCTGGCGCTGTCTGCCGACGAGATCGCTTATCTGCTGGAAAATTTCCGCAAGCTGAAACGCAACCCCACCGATGTCGAACTGATGATGTTCGCGCAGGCGAATTCGGAACATTGCCGCCACAAGATTTTCAACGCGGACTGGGTGATCGGCGGCGAGCGCCAGGGCAGGTCGCTGTTCGCCATGATCCGCAACACCCACAAGCTGCATCCTCAGGGGACGGTGGTCGCTTATTCCGACAACTCGTCCGTCATCGAGGGCGCGGAGGTCGAGCGTTTCTACCCGCGCGCCGATGGCGGCTATGCGTTCAGCAAAGAACTCACGCACACGCTGATGAAGGTGGAGACGCACAACCATCCGACGGCCATCGCGCCGTTCGCCGGCGCGGCTACCGGCGCGGGCGGCGAAATCCGCGACGAAGGCGCGACGGGCACGGGCTCCAGGCCCAAGGCCGGGCTGACCGGGTTCTCGGTTTCCAACCTGAACATTCCCGGGTTTGTGCAGCCTTGGGAAGCCCATCAATACGGGCGCCCGGGACGCATCGCCTCCCCCCTGCAAATCATGCTCGAAGGCCCCATCGGCGGCGCGGCGTTCAACAACGAGTTTGGCCGCCCCAATCTGGCCGGTTATTTCCGCACCTTCGAGGAGCGGGTCAACGGCGAGATGCGCGGCTACCACAAGCCCATCATGCTGGCGGGCGGCGTCGGCAATATCAGGGCGGAGCATACGCACAAGCGACCGTTGCCGGAAGGCGCGCTGCTGATCCAGTTGGGCGGCCCCGGCATGTTGATCGGCATGGGAGGCGGCGCGGCATCCAGCATGGATACCGGCGCCAACGCGGAGAATCTGGATTTCGATTCGGTGCAGCGCGGCAACCCCGAGATGCAGCGCCGCGCTCAGGAGGTGATAGACCGCTGCTGGCAGTTGGGCGATAACAACCCCATCCTTTCCATCCACGATGTCGGCGCGGGCGGCATCTCCAACGCGCTCCCGGAACTGGTACACGGCGGCGGATGCGGTGCGCGCCTGGAATTGCGCGCGGCGCCGTCCGAGGAGCGCGGCATGTCGCCGATGCAGATCTGGAGCAACGAGGCGCAGGAGCGCTACGTGCTGGCGATTGCGCCGGAGCGGCTCCCGGAATTCCGGGCGATGTGCGGGCGCGAGCGCTGCCCGTTCGCGGTAGTGGGGCAGGCCGTGAGCGGCGAACGCCTGATCGTGCATGACGGGCTGTACAACAACGATGCGGTGGATATGCCGCTGTCGGTGCTGCTGGGCAAACCGCCGAAAATGACGCGCACGGTGCAGCGAGAAAAGACAAAACTGCCAGCCTTCGATACCGGCGGGATAGATTTGCGCGACGCGATCACCCGCGTGCTGAGCCTGCCCGCCGTTGCCGACAAGACCTTCCTTATCAGTATCGGCGACCGCACCGTGGGCGGCATGACCGCGCGCGACCAGATGGTGGGGCCGTGGCAGGTGCCGGTGGCGGACGCGGCGGTCACGCTGCTGGGCTTCAACACTTTTCGCGGCGAAGCGTTCGCCATCGGTGAGCGCACCCCGCTGGCGCTGCTGGACGCGCCCGCATCGGGGCGCATGGCGGTGGGCGAGGCGCTCACCAACATCGCCGCCGCGCGCATAGCAAAGATCGGAGACATCAAGCTTTCCGCCAACTGGATGGCGGCTGCCGGGCACCACGGCGAAGACGCCGCGCTGTTCGACACGGTATACGCGGTGGGCATGGAATTGTGCCCGCAACTGGGCATCAGCATCCCGGTGGGCAAGGATTCGATGAGCATGAAGACAAGCTGGATCGAGCCCGTCAACGCGGGGGATGGCGCAGCCGCCCGCAAGGAAGTCACCGCCCCTCTCTCGCTCATCGTTTCCGCTTTTGCTCCGTGCGCGGATGCGCGCCGGACGCTCACCCCGCAACTGGTCGCCGCTCTGGATACCGTGTTGTTGCTGATTGATCTGGGCGAGGGCAAAAACCGCATGGGCGGCTCGGCGCTGGCGCAGGCCTACAGGCAGACCGGCGATGTTGCGCCGGACGTGGACGATGCGGGCAAGCTGCGCGCGTTCTTCGATCTGATCCAGCGTTTCAACGAGGAAGGGAAATTGCTGGCCTACCACGACCGTTCCGATGGCGGCCTGTTTGTCGCGCTGTGCGAGATGGCGTTCGCCTCGCACATCGGGCTGGACGTTATCCTGGACGAATTGAAGGGCGATACCCTCAGCGCCCTGTTCAACGAGGAACTGGGCGCGCTGGTGCAAGTGCGCCGCAGCGACCTCGCGGACATCTTCGTGCTGTGCGAGGAAGCCGGGCTGGCGGCGGTGCATGAAGTGGCGGCGCCGAATACGCGCGGCGCCATTGAAATCCGGCGCGCCGGCAAGACCCTGTTCGGCGGGAACGCGATTGCGCTGCAACGCATCTGGTCGGCGACTACCTGCCAGATGCAGAAGCTGCGCGACAACCCTGACTGCGCGCAACAGGAATACGACCGCATTCTGGATGCCGCCGATCCGGGGCTGCATGTGAAACTGACCTACGATCCGAACGATAGCCCTCACCCTCAATCCCTCTCCCGCCCCAAAATCGCCATTCTGCGCGAGCAGGGCGTGAACGGCCATGTCGAAATGGCCGCCGCTTTCGATCGCGCCGGTTTTGCGGCGGTGGATGTGCATATGAGCGACATCATCGGCGGGCGTGTCGCGCTTTCCGGTTTCAGGGGTTTCGCCGCCTGCGGCGGATTCTCCTACGGCGACGTGCTCGGGGCGGGCGAGGGTTGGGCCAAATCCATTTTGTTCAACCCGCGCGCGCGCGACGAGTTCGCGGCGTTCTTCCAGCGCGAAGATACCTTTGCCCTGGGCGTGTGCAACGGTTGCCAGATGATGAGCAACCTGCACGGCATCATCCCCGGCGCAGAGCATTGGGCGCATTTCGCGCGCAATCAGTCGGAACAGTTCGAGGCGCGCTTCGTGATGGTGGAGGTGCAGCGTTCCCCCTCGATTTTGTTTGACGGCATGGCGGGCAGCCGCATGCCCGTCGTGGTGGCGCACGGCGAGGGTTACGCCGATTTTAGTTCCGACATCACGCCCGCAAGCGGGCATGAGCCTGCACCAAAACTTCGTTTTGGCAATGCGGAGAAGCTGAAAGCGGCGCAGCCGCTGGTCACGCTGCGCTATGTGGACAACACCGGCAAACCAACCGAAACCTACCCGCTCAACCCCAACGGTTCGCCGCAAGGTATCACCGGCCTCACCACGCCGGACGGGCGCTTTACCATCATGATGCCGCATCCCGAACGCGTGTTCCGCGCCGTGCAGAACTCCTGGTATCCGCGCGAGTGGCAGGAGAACGGCGCATGGCTGCGCATGTTCCAGAATGCGAGGAAGTGGGCGGGGCAGGTATAGAAGGCCGGGTTTTAACCCGACACGTCAGGTTTTTGAATAAACAGGCCATCGAGCGGGTTCAGTCCGGCAGCCTGGCTTCCTGAAACCCGCTTGACGGTGAATTCCTCTTCGATGTTGTCGCGATAGAAGCTCCAAGCCGCCCCGGAGCCGTTGAGCCGACGCCAGATTTCTTCGCCTACGCCGCTGTATTGGAGCGTGCTGCCGTCGTCGAACTGAACCTGCAGGATGCGTGCCCGCGCATCGTAGCCGATGGCGCGCAGCTTGCCCGAATTGATCTTTTTCATTTCCATGCCCACACGCGCCCGGCCCGCTACATGCGGTTGTATATGGCCACGTAATGGGTGGTTTCCTGCCGTTCGTTTTTTACGGCGGTGATGG
Organism: Nitrosomonadales bacterium; assembly: GCA_016223025.1. Taxonomy (GTDB): domain Bacteria; phylum Pseudomonadota; class Gammaproteobacteria; order Burkholderiales; family Gallionellaceae; genus VIKH01. The sequence continues at coordinate 6,383 of JACRPU010000058.1, forward strand.
TCATCCGGCAGGGGTTGACGTGGCCTTCCTTGTTCTTGTTGCGGATTTCCCCGCTCCAGAAGCCCGTGCGCAGCAACTGTTGCCACATTTTTTCGTAAAAAGCCTTGCTTTGCCGCCCGGAATTGAGGATGCGCGGGGTTTGTCCGATCAGTTCCTCCAGGCTGTAGCCGGTGATGCTGGAAAACATTTTGTTTGCCCGGACGATGTTGCCCTGCGCGTCGGTGATCAGGATGGGATCCTTGATTTCGAAAGCCACTGCGGCAATGCGCAGCTCATTCTCGGCTTGTTTGCGCTCGGTAATATTCTGCAGCAGGGGGCGGAAAACCAGAAAATAAAAGACGGGAAAAAGCAGGGCAGACAGCAGCGATGCGTCCAGCAGGACGCTGGCCAGTTTTGGCATGGGGGGAAGGGTGGCCAGAAGGAACATCACCAGCACTTCCACAAGAAATACCGATCCGGTCAATACAACCAGCAGGCGTGCCACCGACTGATGCGGTTCTGTATTGAGCCCTGGTTGTGGCGCTAAGGAATTTTCTGGCATAACCGGCTCCCGGATTTATCGCAAGCATACTTTTGTCAGTGGCGACAACGGAAGAGTGGGTGCGCGAGATTCACGCTAACGGAAGCTCGCGGTGCGCTTCAACATTCCCTTCTGGCGGTACGCTTCCAGGCTGTCCTGTTCTGTCGCCTTGCTGAACCATTTTACCGCTTGCAGGTAATCGTATGGAACGCCCTGGCCATTGATGTACATCCGCCCGAGGTTGTACTGCGCTTTCGCGTACCCCTGTTCGGCCGCCCTGCGATACCATATTACGGCTTCCTTGTCGTCGCGCTGGACGCCTTGCCCGTTGGCGTACATCATTCCGAGGGCGAATTGTGCATCGGCAATTCCCTGCTCGGCCGCCTTGCGGTACCGCGTAGCGGGTTCATCCATGTTCATGGTAAGGCCTTGCGGCGCATCCCGTCCATTGCCGTTCGTGGCCACAGTTTTTTGCGCGGCTTCCTGTTTGGTTTTCAAGCGCGCCGCTTCGGCGCTTGCCCTGGCTGCAGCCGCATCCCTTTCGGCCCTGGCCGCCGTTTCTGCCGCCTGCCTCGCTTTCGCGGCAGCATCAGCCTTTGCCGCAGCCGCCAGTTCTGCGGCTGCGCGCGCAGCCTCCGCGTCAGCTTTTGCCGCATCCGCTTCAGCCTTTTTGAGAGCCGCATCTTTTTCGGCCTTGCGCCGCGCCCCGATGGATTCCTGCTCCGCCCTGGCTACCGCCTCGGCCTTCTTCGCGGCGGCTTCCTGCCCGGCCTTTGCTTTGGCGGCTTCCGGCGCCTCTGCTTTGGCTGGTTCGCGCCCGTTCGCTACCGGCCCGTGCATCTCCGCAGGGCTCTTGCGCGCATTTGCGGCCTCCTGCTCGGCGGCCTTGCGGAACCATATTGCCGCCAGCCGGTAATCCTGCGGAACGCCTTGCCCGCTGTCGTGCATGGCGCCAAGGTGATATTGCGCCCGCGCATGGCCCTGTTCGGCGGCCTTGCGGTACCACGCCGCCGCTTCCCGGTAATCCTGCGGCACACCCTGCCCGTTGGCATGCATCGCGCCGAGGCTGAACTGCGCGTCTGCCGCTCCCTGTTCGGCGGCCTTGCGGTACCACGCCGCCGCTTCCCGGTAATCCTGCGGTACGCCCTGCCCGCTGGCGTACATCGCGCCGAGGCTGATCTGTGCGGCCGCGTCTCCTCTGGAAGCAAGCAGTTTGAATTGGTTTAATACGACCTGATAGTTGTCTTTTTCATGGTTTGCTTCCTGCGGGGCGGTGCCTGCCCCCGCGCTGGCTGCAATGAACACCGATGCCAGGAGCGGGCCGGAAATGGCTCTCCTGATCGCGGCACGCGCCGCCGGTTTATTGATCGGTGCCGGGGGGGCGGCTACGCCTGGGCGTGTCATCTGGGGTTCCTTTGCGGTGGTATCGGTCATTGCGATGGAAAATGCAGCAGGTTCAAGCGTTGCCACCGGAACGGCGGGAGGGAAAACGGCAAACTTGCGGGGGAGGAGAGGGCGGGAAGACCGCGTGCGGGTACGGAACGGGGCAGAAATGTTTGCTGGCAAACCGCATGTCACTCCCTGTGGGCCGGTTTGGCCCGAAAACCGCAAAACCACTATATCTAGTGGTTTTGATGCAAGAATTGCGCTAATTGTAGTACACAATGCAATTTATGCAAGTGAATTTTTTGCGCGATATTTTTGCGGTATTCTGCCTGGCACCGCTACGCCGCAGCACCGCAGCACGAGGTAATACGGCTGGTTTGTTATTCCTTGTTATACTGGGCAGGGCGGTTTAACCCGGATAACCTGTTATCTCGCTCTCCCGCTCAGAGAAAGGGTTGCGGCATCTGCGTTTCGGACAAGGTAAGATTAGAGGCCTGGAAAAATTATTCGGAATTTCATGAGGCGATATTTCCCGTGGCTGGTTGCCGCGTTATTCGAGTGCGCGCTGTTTGGCTGGTCGCAGAATGCGGCGGCCAACCACGACCTGTTTGACACCGAGCAATATGTCGCGACCGGACAATTTGCCCGGAGCAGCGATGCCGCTCTCTGCCAGAAAGACAAAATTAAGGGCCGGTTGGCCCTGGCGGATGTCGTCGAACTGGCGTTGTGCAACAACCCCCAGACCCGTTCTGCCTGGGCAAGCGCGCGCGCCCAGGCCGCGCAGCTCGGCTCCAGCATGTCGTCCTATCTTCCTACCTTGTCGGGGCCGATCTCGCTTTCGCGCAGCCGCAGCGAAATCGGGCCGTCAGCCAGCGACAGCACCCAGCGGAGCATAGGTGTGACGGCCAGCTATTTGCTGTACGATTTCGGCGGGCGCGCGGCCGGCGTGGAAAACGCGAAGCAGTTGCTGGTCGCGGCCAATGCCGCGCGGGACGATACGCTGCAGAACGCCTATTTGAGCGCTGTCCAGTCCTATTACGCGGTGCTGTCGGCGCGCGCCAGCGTGCAGTCCTATCTCGCCGCCGAGGCGGCGGCAAGCAAAAGCATGGATGCCGCGCAGGCCCGTTACAAGGCGGGCACCGCGACGCAGGCCGACCGCTTGCAGGCGCAAACCGCGTTGTCGCAGGCCGTGCTGAACCGGATCCGCGCCGAGGGGGAGGCCGCCAACGCGCAAGGCGCGCTGGCCAATGCCATGGGGTTTGACGCGAACCAGCCGTTCGATCTGGCGCCCGTGCCGGAATCCGCTCCGGATCCGGTGGCGGAGCGGAGCATGGGCGAATTGCTGGCTGACGCGCGGCGCAGCCGCCCCGATTTGCTTGCCGCAGAAGCGCAGATCAAGGCGTCCGAGGCGAACCTTGCCGCCACCAAGGCCAGCGGCTTGCCGGTCTTTTCCCTGAACGGCACGGTCTCGCAAACCAGATCCAGGGTTGCCGGCGCATCCAGCACCAGTTACGGCAACAGCGTCGGGGTTTCGGTCAGCGTGCCGTGGTTCAGCGGCTACAAGGATACCTACCGGAACCGGGCGGCGCAGTCGCAACTCGAAAGCACGGTGGCGGAGCGCGACCGGGTGGCGAACCAGATTGCGCTGGAGGTGTGGAAGGCTTACCAGGCGCTGTTGACCAACAGCCAGGCGCTGTGCGCGGCGGATGACCTGGTGGCTTCCGCGGAGCAGTCCGAGAAAATGGCTCTGGGCCGCTACAAGGCCGGTATCGGCAGCATCCTCGACACGCTGACCGCGCAGAGCACGTTGGCCAGCGCGAACCAGCAGCGCGTCGCCGCGCTATACGATTATCTGGCGAGCAAATTTGCCCTTGCACAATCCATCGGGCAGCTTGATCTGACACTGCTGGGAACCAAGGGCCGAGAAGAGCATGATTAAAAAAAGTTTGCTGGCACTGCTGCTGTTGGGCGCGCTCGGGGCGGGAGCCTGGTGGCTGATGCCGCAGGAGATTGCGGCGGAGAACCGTTACGTGACAGCTTCCCTGGAAAGGGGGCCCATCACCCAGATCGTGTCGGCAAACGGCACCCTGAACCCGGTGAAGCTGGTAAATGTCGGCAGCCAGGTTTCGGGCATCGTGAAAAAAATACACGCCGATTTCAACGACCACGTGCAGGCCGGGCAGGTGTTGCTGGAACTCGACCCCGCGCTGACGCAGGCGCAGTTGCAGCAGAGCGCGGCAAACGTATCGAACGCGAAAGCCTCGCTGGAACTGGCACTCGCCAACGAGACGCGGATGAACACCCTCTACGCGCAGGAATATGTGTCGCGCCAGGAGCTGGATCAGGCGATACAGGCGCTCAAGTCGGCGCAGGCGCAGCTTGCCGTGGCCGAAGCGCAGGCCGAGCGCGACCGCACCAACCTCGCCTACACCATAATCCGCTCCCCGGTGTCGGGAGTGGTGGTGTCGCGCGAGGTGGACATCGGTCAGACCGTGGCGGCGAGCTTTCAGACGCCGACGCTGTTCAAGATCGCGCAGGACTTGCGCAAGATGCAGATTGACTCGAACTACGCCGAGGCGGACGTGGGCAATATCCACGTCGGCCAGCCGGCAACTTTCCGCGTGGACGCCTTTCCCGAACGCACCTTCGGCGGCGCGGTGCGGCAGGTGCGGCTCAATCCCACCACGCAGCAGAACGTGGTGACTTACGACGTGGTCATCGCCGTGGACAACGCCGACCAGGCGCTGATGCCGGGCATGACGGCTTATGTGAGCATCACCGTGGCACAGCGCAAGGAAGCCTTGCTGGTGCCGAACGCGGCATTGCGCTTTCGCCCGAGCGATGCCAGGAAGGGCGCAGGCAAGCCGCCTGGCAACGGCAAAACCGAGGGGAGCGGCAAGGGCAAGGGCAACGTGGAATCTTCCCGCACGGGCACCGTGCATGTGCTGGAAAATGGCGCGCTCATGCCGGTGCGCCTTGCCGTCGGCATCACCGACAACCGCTTTACCGAAGTGCTGGGCGGAGAACTCAAGGAGGGTGCGGCGGTCGTCGTTGAAGATAGCCAGCCTGCCGCCAAAGGGCCGTCCGCTCCCGGCATGAGGCTGTTCTGATGCCGGAAACCGGGGGGGCGAAGTACGTAGTACGTAGCCCGGATGAAATGTAATGGAATCCGGGGCACCCCCGGATACGCCTACTGTTCCCCGGATTCCGCTTCGCTTCATCCGGGCTACAAACTACAAGCCTTCCCATTTTTAGTTTCGGCTCGCCCGGTTAACGTTAGCGTGAAAGACACCACTCACGGGACGTAACAAATTCTGGCCTGTCGCAAGCCAGAGCGAAGGGAGGCGAGTGATGTGAGCGATTAAGCGGTGGCCGTGGCCGGCATAAAGCCGTGCTTGACCAGCATTTTTATCC
>JACRPU010000056.1 GCA_016223025.1 Nitrosomonadales bacterium
GGCCTTGGCTTCGCCGCCGAATTTCTTCGACAGCACCGTGGTGATCGCCGCCGTCAGGGTGGTCTTGCCGTGGTCCACGTGCCCGATCGTCCCCACGTTCACGTGCGGCTTGGTGCGCTCAAATTTGCTCTTTGCCATGATATTTCCCCCTCTCTACAAGTTGTTATTTCTTGCTGTTGATCACCGCTTCCGCCACGCTCTTCGGTGCTTCGGTGTAGTGCTTGAATTCCATCGTATAAGTGGCGCGCCCCTGGGTTGCCGAACGCAATGCGGTGGAATAGCCGAACATTTCGGCCAGCGGCACTTCGGCTTTCACCGTCTTGCCGCCACCCGCCATATCATCCATCCCCTGCACCATGCCGCGGCGCGACGACAGATCGCCCATCACCGTACCGGTATAGTCTTCGGGCGTTTCCACTTCCACCGACATCATCGGCTCAAGCAGGATAGGGTTGGCCTTGCGCATGCCGTCCTTGAACGCCATCGAGGCGGCCATCTTGAAGGCGTTTTCGTTGGAGTCTACGTCATGGTAGGAGCCATCGAACAGGGTGACCTTCACGTCCACCACCGGGAAACCGGCCAGCACGCCGTTCGGCAGCGTATCCCGCAAACCCTTTTCCACCGCTGGAATATATTCGCGCGGCACGGTGCCGCCCTTGATGGCATCCACGAACTCGAAGCCCTTTCCGGCTTCGTTCGGCTCCAGCTTGATCCACACATGGCCGTACTGGCCGCGACCGCCTGACTGCTTGACGAATTTGCCCTCGACCTCGATGGCTTTCTTGATCGCCTCGCGATAGGCCACTTGCGGTGCGCCCACGTTTGCCTCCACACCGAATTCGCGTTTCATGCGGTCAACCAGGATTTCCAGGTGCAGTTCGCCCATCCCGGAGATAATCGTCTGGCCGGACTCTTCGTCGGTGCGAACACGGAACGAGGGGTCTTCCTGCGCCAGGCGGTTCAGCGCAATCCCCATCTTTTCCTGGTCGGCCTTGGTCTTCGGTTCCACCGCGACGTGGATCACCGGCTCGGGGAACACCATGCGCTCCAGCGTAATCACCTTGTTCGGGTCGCACAGCGTGTCGCCCGTGGTCGCCTCCTTCAGGCCCACCGCAGCGGCAATGTCGCCCGCGCGCACTTCCTTGATCTCGTCGCGCTGGTTGGCATGCATTTGCAATAAACGGCCAATGCGCTCTTTCCTGCCCTTGATCGGGTTGTAAATCGTATCGCCGGAATTCACCACGCCGGAATACACGCGGAAGAAAATCAACTGGCCGACAAACGGGTCGGTCATAATCTTGAACGCCAGGCCGGAGAACGGCTCATCGTCGGACGCCTTGCGATAGCCTTCGGTCTCGTTTTCCAGTTCGCCCTTGACCGGCGGAATATCGGTCGGCGCCGGCATGTAGTCAACCACCGCGTCCAGCATCGCCTGCACGCCTTTGTTCTTGAAGGCGGAGCCGCACAGCATCGGCACGATTTCGCCGGCAACGGTGCGGATGCGCAGGCCCTGCTTGATTTCCGCCTCGGACAGGTCGCCTTCTTCAAGGTACTTGTTCATCATTTCTTCATTGGCCTCGGCTGCGGCCTCGACCATTTTTTCGCGCCACTCCCCGGCCGTTTCCGCCAAGCCGGGCGGGATTTCGCGCAGATCGAACTTCATGCCCTGGGACGCTTCATCCCAGTAGATGGCCTTCATGCGCAGCAGGTCAATCACCCCTTCAAACTTTTCTTCAGCGCCAATCGGCACCTGGATCGGGACGGGGTTGGCGCGCAGGCGGGTGCGCATCTGGTCGTACACCTTGAAGAAGTTGGCGCCCTGGCGATCCATCTTGTTGACAAAAGCAAGGCGCGGCACGCGGTATTTGTTGGCTTGGCGCCATACGGTCTCGGACTGCGGCTGCACCCCGCCCACCGCGCAATACACCATGCAGGCGCCGTCCAGCACGCGCATCGAGCGCTCCACCTCGATGGTGAAATCCACGTGCCCAGGGGTGTCAATGATATTGATGCGGTGCTCGGGATAGTTGCTGTCCATCCCCTTCCAGAAGCAGGTGGTCGCCGCCGAGGTAATGGTGATGCCGCGCTCCTGCTCCTGCTCCATCCAGTCCATTATCGCCGCGCCATCATGCACTTCGCCGATCTTGTGGGAAACGCCGGTATAAAACAGGATGCGTTCGGTGGTCGTGGTTTTGCCCGCGTCAATGTGCGCGCTGATGCCGATATTGCGATACCGCTCGATGGGTGTTTTGCGTGCCACAATAATTACCTAAATAAATGTTATCAGAGCTTGTAGCCTGTAGCGGGTGGCTTGCAGCCAACCCGGTTTGGCCGCTCGCTATAGGTGCCTCTAAAAATCCACACTTCATCCCAACTGATGGAACTACTAGCCATTCCACTAAGCCGCCAAGAAACGGCGGCCAAGTGGCTGGTTATGCCGCGTTACGGGAAAAATTTCTTGCTTGCATATCAACCAGATGCGGCGCTGCTAAATTTTTCCCGCGCCTTGCTGACGACTCCGCACGGGCTACTTTTGCCCGTAGCGGATCGGCGTCCCCTTGTGGGGCATTTGGGCGAACTCTGAATTCTTAGAGGTGCCCCACAAGCTACTTGCCACAAACTCGAATAGAACCCGAATTAGAAACGGAAATGCGAGAACGCCTTGTTTGCCTCGGCCATGCGATGAACTTCCTCGCGCTTTTTCACCGCGCCGCCGCGGCCTTCCGACGCGTCAAGCAGTTCGCCCGCCAGGCGCATGCCCATGGATTTCTCGCCGCGCTTGCGCGCCGATTCGCGCACCCAGCGCATTGCCAGCGCCATGCGACGGGAGGGGCGCACTTCAACCGGCACCTGGTAATTGGCGCCGCCGACACGGCGGCTTTTCACTTCAACCTGCGGCTTGGCATTCGCCAGCGCCTGGTTGAACACCTCGACCGGATCCTTGCCGCTTTTCTTTGCGACCTGCTCCAGCGCGCCATACAGGATGCGCTCGGCAACCGATTTTTTTCCGGCAGTCATCAGTACGTTAACGAACTTGGACAAATCCTGATTACCGAATTTTGGGTCCGGCAGGACTTCGCGCTTGGGGACTTCTCTGCGTCTTGGCATATCAACCTCGGCTACATTTTGATTAGTTTGGAATTACGCTTTTTTCGCGCGTTTCGCGCCATACTTGGAACGGCCCTGCTTGCGGTCTTTTACGCCCGCTGTATCGAGGCTGCCGCGCACCATGTGGTAGCGCACGCCCGGCAAATCCTTCACGCGACCGCCGCGGATCAGCACCACCGAGTGTTCCTGCAGGTTATGCCCCTCGCCTCCGATGTAGGAAATCACTTCGAAACCATTGGTGAGGCGCACCTTGGCGACCTTGCGCAAAGCGGAGTTCGGTTTTTTCGGCGTAGTGGTATACACACGAGTGCATACGCCACGTTTTTGCGGGCTACCTGCCAGCGCGGGAACTTTGCTTTTCGAGGGTTCGACCAAACGGCCTTGGCGCACAAGCTGGTTTACGGTTGGCATGAATTCTCACAATCCTGAAATTAAAAAATCACTCATAATCAAACAGACGCATAAGCAACAGCCGCCACAGCAACCCTGCACACTCTCGCCGTGACGACCAAAAAGACCGCGCATTCTATTGAGGAATGCCGCGCCTGTCAACAACAACTGCCCGCGCGCGACACAACATCTGCCCGGGCCCGGTTCGCGATCCCGCGACCCTGCTCACTGTGCCGGCGAGCCAAGCTGTTTCTCGATCTGATCCCGCGACATCCAGCCCGCCTTCATGGTGCCGCCCCCGAAAATGAGCGTAGGGGTCACACTGATTTTGCGCTTCTTTGCGAGCAGGGAAAACTCGGCCAGCGCGGCGGTATCGCAGTTCTCATGCGACGGCGGCGCCGCTCCCCGCAGCATCATGTCCTCCCATGCCTTGAGCCGGTCCGGCGAACACCATACGGCGCGCGCCTTTACTTCGGAACCGTCCAGCAGCGAAACAGGAAACAGGTAAATGGTCACATCGGTCAGGCCGGCCAGCTCTTTTTCCAGGCTCCTGCAATACGAGCAATTGGCATCGGAAAAAACGGCCAGCTTTCTTTTGCCGTTGCCTTTGACATTCCTGATGGCAAGATCGAGCGGCAGCGCGCCCAGATTGACGGCAAACAGCTTCTTTTCCCTGGCTGCGGTGAGATTTTCCATCGTGCGCATCTCAATTATGTTGCCCGAAAACAGGTAGTTCATTTGCTCGTCGGTATAAACCATCTGGTCCTCGAAAACCACTTCGTACAAACCGGAAAATGGCGTCTTTGTGACACTGATGAGTTGCTGGTACGGGAATCTTTTTTCCATTGCGGCTTTGATGCCGGCTTCGTCTGCGGATGCGGCATCCGCGAAAACAAGAGCCAGCAATACCAGGCAAGAAAATGGTTTCATATGTGCTCCCCCTGTCTTTGCGCGGTTGCTTCTCCGAGCATGGCACTGCGGCTCTGCGGCGTTTCGAGGCTGATGCGGCCCAGCGCGCCGGTGCGGTAATCCCGCAACAACGCGAGCGCGGCTTTTTCCAGATCGGGTTCGCCGCCCCTGATCCGGTAGCCGCGACACTTTGCGATGGCCGCAACGACATCTGCGCCATCCATGCTGTCTGCGGCAAAACCATAGCGGGTTGCCAGAAAGGCGTGGTAGCGCGCGAGCAGCAGGCCGGCCAGGAAGATGGCGACCTCTTCTTCCATGACTGCGTTGCGGCCTATCGCGTGGCTTGCGGCCAGCATGAAACCGTCGCTGTCGTGCGCTATCTTCGGCCACATCAGGCCCGGCGTATCGGTCAGCGTCATGCATTCGTTCAGGGCCAGATTCTGCTGGCTCCTGGTGATGGCCGGCTCATCGCCCACCGCAGCCGCGCGGCGTTTCAACAGCGCATTCATCAGGGTGGATTTGCCGACGTTGGGGATACCCATAATCATCATGCGCAACGGCTTGAGGCGCGTGCCGCGATGCGGGGCGAGCGCGGCGCACAGGCCGGGCACCCTGGCGGCGTCCCCCGGCTTTTTGCACGACAGCGCCACCGCCCTGACGTTCTGTTGCGCGTTATAGAAGTGCAGCCAGGCGCCGGTGGCGGCGGGATCGGCGAGATCGCTCTTGTTGAGGACTTTCAGGCAGGGGCGGGAGCGGTGTTCGCGCAGATCGAGGATCATCGGGTTGCAGCTCGCCTCCGGCAGGCGCGCGTCCAGCACCTCGATGACGACATCGGTGCGCTCCATGGTCTCTGCCGCTTTCTTGCGCGCCGAGGCCATATGACCGGGAAACCACTGTATGGACATTTGCGACCGCAGGCCGGAGTTAAAGCCGCATTTTACCTTTCCGCACCCGCCGCGTCATAGCCGTGGCCTTGCGGCGGTTCAAACTGGGCGGCACATTGCCTCGATGTGAGAGAATCGCGGGATGGACAGGAAAAAATCTCTCACTATCGCTCTGGCAGCAGCTTGCCAGGCAGTGTGTTTTGCGGCGCAGGCCGGCAACCCCGATGATTCCGCCGGCTCCGGCCAAATACAATCCGTCTGGGTTAACCCCGGTTTTCTCACCCGCCACTTCGAGCGCGACAAGGGGCTCAAGGAAAACAATTATGGACTGGGTGTGCAGGTTGCCCTGTCGCAAACCCATTCCGCTATCGCCGGCGAGTTCAGGAACAGCGATGACGCCTGCTCGCGGTATCTGGCCTGGATATGGCAACCTTACCATATCGGCCCCGCCAGGCTGGGGCTTCTGGCAGGAGGCATTGACGGTTATCCGAGGATGCAGAATGGCGGGTGGTTTCCGGTTGTCATCCCCGTTGTCAGTTTCGAGTACAAATCGGTTGGAGTGAATTTCACGGTAGTGCCCGGCTACCAGGACAAATTGCATGGCGCCGTGGCCGCGCAATTCAAACTGCGTGTCCGGTAAGGCTTCTCGGAGGATTCACGGCCATTCTGCCCGCGCTCATTCGCGAAAACTGCCTTCACCCCCGCACAGGCTCGAAGCTCGCATCCAGATTCAGGTCGTCGCAATAATCGAAAAAATCTCCGCGCAGGGTGGGAATGTGGATGTTGGCATGGATGCCCACGGCCATGATGACGGAAAACATCGGCGTGCCGGTATGCGGCGCCGGATAGGTGTTGGTCTGGAGTTCCTCGATATTGATACCCTTCTTGGAGAAGAAGGCGGACAAGTTATGCACGATGCCGGGATGATCCATGGCGACCACTTCCACGCGATAGGGGATCGCCGGCTGCGTCCGCTCCCGTTTCCGCGTGCGGTTATGAATGATGGTCAGGCCGAGTTGCTCGCCCATCGGCGCCATTTGCCCTTCCAGCCTGGAAAGCGCGTTCCACGGGCCGGAAACCAGCATGATGAGCGCGAACTGTCCGCCCAATACGGCCATCCGGCTTTCCTCGATATTGCATCCGCTCGCGGTGATCTTGCTCGAAAGACGATCAACGAGGCCGATCTTGTCTTCCCCCGATGCGGTGATTACCAGATAATTGTTTTGCGTGTCTGAAGTCATGATGTGCCGGGGTCATGGAGTGCCGGAATGCCAAGGTTGAACCGGGCCGCAACCAGCCCCCGCCCAACCTGCGCCTTGCCGGTATTGTAATGGGTCTGCGGGTTGATGGGAAAGCAGAAATTTTCGCGCTGACAGGAAACTATCCGTGAACGAAATGCGCATCCCGGCCATTCGGCGCGCGCCACTCCAGGAAAACTCTGAGAATCCATTTTTGCGAGCATCCGCTTCGCGGATTGCCTGCTTACCCCGCATCGCCGCATCCGCATATATCCCTCATGCGGGTTCGATCATTTGCGCCGTTGCCGCTGCAGCGCCCAATCCACATGCTCGCGCACCAGATACGATGCGTCCTGCAGGCGGGTTTGCAGCGCGGCTGCAGCTTCCGCGCTCCGTGGCGCATTGCCCAGCGCCACCGCGATGTTGCGCAGCCATTGCTCGTGGCCGATGCGGTAGATGGCGCTCCCGGCCAGTTTTTCCTTGAACGTCGCTTCATCCCAGGCAAACAGATCGGAAAGCGCAACATCGTCCAGCCCGTGCCGCACGGCAAAATCCGCTTCCGCGCTATTATGCGCAAAGCGGTTCCACGGGCACACCATCTGGCAATCGTCGCAGCCGTAGATGCGGTTGCCGATCAGCGGGCGCAACTCCACCGGAATACCGCCCTTGAGCTCGATGGTGAGATAGGAGATGCAGCGCCGCGCATCCAGTTGATACGGCGCGATGATGGCGCGTGTGGGGCAGGCTTCGATACATCGCACGCAGCTTCCGCAGCGGTCGCTCTCCGGCACATCGGGCGGCAGCGGCAAATCGGTATAAATTTCGCCCAGAAAGAACCACGAGCCATGCTCCCGCGACAGCAGCAGGGTATGCTTGCCGCGCCAGCCCAGGCGCGCCTTGCTTGCCAGTTCCACTTCCAGCACCGGCGCGCTGTCCGTGAACACGCGATAGCTGAAATCCCCTATCTCGGCGCGAATTTTTCCCGCCAGTTTTTCCATGCGGCCGCGCAGCACCTTGTGGTAATCGCGCCCCAGCGCGTAGCGCGAGATAAAGGCGCGGCTGCCATCTTGCAGCGCCGCCCACGCATCTATTGCACCGGGCGGATAATAGTTCATGCGCAGCGAAATGACGCGCAGCGTTCCGGGCAAAAGCTCGTCCGGGCGGCTGCGTTTGGCGCCATGTTTTGCCATATAATCCATTTCGCCGTGATTGCCGCGCGCGAGCCATGCCAGCAGGCGCGCTTCAGCCTCGCCCAGATCGGTATCGCTGATGCCGACCGCCTGAAAACCGAGCGCCCTGCCCCATTCCTTGATGCTGGCGGCAAGCGCCGCACAATCCGCCCGTGAGGTTCCGTTTTGCATAACCCGGATGATAGCCGAATAACCCTGACACTGGCCGACGAGACCGCCACTGCGGCGTTCGCCGCGCGGCTGGCCGGCGCGCTCCGTGGCGGCATGGTGATCTACCTGCGCGGCGACCTGGGCGCGGGCAAAACCGCGCTGGTGCGCGCGCTGTTCCTGGCACTGGGCCACACGGGGCGCGTGAAAAGCCCGACCTTCACGCTGCTTGAACAGTATGAAGCGGGCGGGCTACACTTGCGCCACTTTGATCTGTACCGTTTCCGCGACGAGTCGGAATGGGAAGCATCCGGCTTCCGCGACGAATTCGACGGGCGCAATGTTTGCCTGGTGGAATGGCCGGAAAAAGCGCGGGGCCTGGTGCCGCAGGCAGACATGGAAATCGGCTTCGAGATACTGCCCGCAGGCCGCAAACTTACCGTCCGCGCCAATACAGCGACCGCCAGAGAATGCTTACGATCATTGCAAAACTAGCCGCATTGCTGTGCCTGTTCTGGCTGCCCCATGCCCACGCGGCCATCACCATCAGCTCCGCGCGCGTCTGGCCGGCGCAGGAATATACCCGCCTGACGCTGGAATCCGGGCAGCCGATCCGCCACAATCTGTTCGCCTTGCAGAACCCGGAACGGCTGGTCATTGACCTGGAAGAAGTCGAAATCAATGGCGCGCTGAACGAAATTGCCGGAAAAATCGGCGATGGCGACCCCTACATTCTGAGCGTGCGCGTAGGGCGCTTCAAACCGGGCGTCGCGCGGCTGGTGCTTGATCTGAAAACGGAAGTCAAACCGCAATTATTCAGCCTCAAGCCGGTCGCCGAATACGGGCACCGCCTGGTGCTGGACATTTACCCTGCCGTTCCCGTTGACCCCCTGATGGCGCTGGCGCTCAAATCCGAAACCCTGCTTCCGGAAACGCCTGCCGCACAGGAAGGCAAAACGGCGGCATCCGCTCCGGCCAGCGCCCCACCCCGGCCCGATGCCGGCGCCCCCCCGGCAGACACGGCAACGCGCGCCGCCGATGCGGCATTGCCCGCCGAGCCGTCCGCCGCCAAACCGGGCAAGCCTCCCGCCAAAAGCGGCCCGGAAATCGGCAACCGCATTTTGATTATCGCCGTTGATGCCGGGCATGGCGGCGAAGATCCCGGCGCCCGCGGCCCGAACGGCACCTACGAGAAAGACATCACCCTGGCAATTTCGCGCAAGCTGAAAGAAATGCTTGACGATACGCCGGGAATGCGCGGCGTGCTCACCCGCGACGGCGATTACTTCATCCCGCTCGGCGGGCGCATAGAAAAAGCGCGCCAGGTTCATGCCGACCTGTTCATCTCCATCCATGCCGACGCATTCATCAAGCCGCACGCGCGCGGCTCCTCGGTGTTCGCCCTGTCGGAACGCGGCGCGACCAGCGCCAGCGCGCGCTGGCTCGCCAAAAAGGAAAACGAGGCCGACCTGATCGGCGGAGTGAACATTGCGGTGAAGGATCCCTACCTCGCGCGCACCCTGCTGGATCTTTCCCAGACCGCCACCATCAGCGACAGCATCAAACTGGGCAAGTTCATGCTCAGGGAGCTGGATAACGTGAACACTCTGCACCGCGGCTTTGTCGAACAGGCAGGTTTTGCCGTTCTGAAATCGCCCGACATCCCCTCGGTGCTGGTGGAAAGCGCCTTCATCAGCAACCCCGCCGAAGAGCGCCAACTGAACGATACCCGCTTCCAGGAACAACTGGCCCAGGCCATCCTGGGCGGCATCAAGAGCTATTTCTCCCAGAACCCTCCGCTCGCCAGACAGCGCATAGCGCAAAACGACTGATCCGGCCGGACAGGACCGGCACAACGGTACGGCGCTGCGCGTGATTCACGCTGACGCACAAAAACACTGACCGGACAAATATCCCCTTTGGTATACTGGAGCGCGGTTCCTGCCCTGGTGACTAACGGGCAGGGCGAGTAGCCACCCATGATTATGAAACTCGCCATGCCCGTTTCCCTCACCCCAACCCGTGAGAACCCCCTCTCCCTCTGGGAGGGGGCATGGGGTGAGGGCGGGAGGGTGGCGAACGAATCGCTGCGCGAGTTTCACGTTAGGCATGGGGCTTTATTACTTTATCCAGCACGAGGAGCAAACTGATGGAAAGCAACACCTCTTTCAATATTGAACATCTCAAAGAGCGCCTCAACAATGACGCCGGGGATATCGAGGCCGCAAAATTCCTGGGCAACATTTATTACGACAAAGGGGATGCCGCGCAGGCGATCGTGTATTACCGGCATGTTCTGGATCTGGACCCGGCGCTGCCGGGTGTGTTGACCGATCTGGGCACGATGTATTGGCGCAACGAAAACCTCAGCCTGGCCGAGCAAATCTTTCGCGACGTGATCGCCCGCCATCCGGGCTTTGCCCAGGCCTATGTAAACCTCGGACTGCTGCTGCGGCACGCCAAAGGCAGTGTCGCGGAAGCGCGTTCCATCTGGCAACAACTGATTGACAGCAACCCCGGCCACGAACTGGCGGCCAAGGCGCGCGAGCTGTTGCGGGAAACCGAGACGATGATTAATTAGCCGGTAAAATGCAACCCCACATCAAGCCGGAAACACCCCCGTACTCAAATAGCGGTCTCCCCGGTCGCACACGATGAACACGATGGTGGCGTTCCGCGCGGCTTGTGAAACCCGCAGCGCCGCCGCCAGCGCGCCGCCGGAGGAGATGCCGCAGAAAATGCCTTCTTCGCGCGCCAGCCGCCGCGTCATTTCTTCCGCTTCCTGCTGGCTGACATATTCCAGGCTGTCCACCCGCCTTGCATCGTAAATTTTCGGCAGATATGCCTCCGGCCATTTGCGGATACCTGGTATCTGCGCGCCTTCTTCCGGCTGCACGCCGATGATCCGGATGGCAGGATTTTTTCCCTTGAAGAAACGCGAGCAGCCCATGATGGTGCCGGTGGTGCCCATGCTGCTGACGAAATGGGTGATGCGCCCTGCCGTATCGCGCCAGATTTCCGGCGCGGTGCCTTCGTAGTGCGACAGCGGGTTGTCCGGGTTGGCGAACTGGTCCAGGATGATGCCGCGCCCCTCGTCACGCAGTTTTTCCGCCGTGTCGCGCGCCAGCTCCATGCTGCCCTCCCTGGGAGTCAGCAGCAGTTCCGCGCCGAACGCGCGCATGGTCTGGCAGCGTTCCACGCTCTGGCTCTCCGGCATCACCAGAATCATCCTGTAGCCGCGCATCGCCGCCGCCATCGCCAGCGCGATGCCGGTATTGCCGCTGGTCGCCTCGATCAGCGTGTCACCCGGCCTGATGTCGCCGCGCGCCTCGGCGTGCGCGATCATGGACAGCGCCGGGCGATCCTTCACCGAACCGGCGGGGTTGTTGCCTTCCAGCTTGGCGAGCAGCACATTGGACGTATCGCCGGAAATGCGCTTGAGCCTGACCAGCGGGGTGTTGCCGACGAAGTTTTCAACGGTAGGGTACATCTGAGCACCTCTAAAAAATCGGTTCAAGCCGCAATCTTAACGTGAATCTCGCGCAGCGAGGGCATACCGTACCCCTCTCCTTTTGGGATAACCAGCGACTTGGCTGCGGTTTCTTGCAGCCTAGTCGAGTGGCTAGTTGTCACACCCAGAGGGGGAACGGGGGTGGCGGTCATGACACGGCGTGGCGAAGCCTCCGGGGCGGGAATGACCGCCTCACACCCGCTCCCGCAAGCGGCTGGCTCCGCCATAAC